>CALJUJ010000243.1 GCA_937975525.1 uncultured bacterium | reverse complement strand
GGGCGGTTCGCCAGGTGCACGAGGCCGGCGCGCGGCATCCCGATCTCAACATGAACAACCTGCTGGTCTACGACGCCGGTGGAGCGACGCTCGTCGCCGTGATCGACTTCGACGGCGCCCGTCTCGCCGCCGGGGCGGCCGACGCGACGCGCGCGCTGTCGCGGCTGCGCCGCTCCGCGCACAAGCTCGATCCACGGCGTGCAGTCGTCGCGGAACGTGATCTCGCGGCTTTCGAAGCGGGCTATCGCGAAGGCTAGCGACGTTGGTAGAGGCCGGCGACGCGCGCGACCTGGAGTGCCTTGTAGACACGCGGGCGGGCGCCGCGCAGGCCGAGCAGCCCACCGCTCTCGCTGGCGCGCTCGCCGAGCGCTTCCAGGGAGGCGATCGCCGCGGGTGCCAGCTGATCGATCTCGCTTAGGTCGACCGTGACCTCGGCGCCGCTCGCCAGCGCCGCGTCCACGGCACGTTCCGTTGCGGCCAGGTCGCCGGGGTCGAAGGTGATGATCCGCTCGCTCATCGTCGCGGCCCGTCCCAAGCGGCCCGCAACAGCTGCTCCATTTCGAGGATCAACGGCATGCGCGGGTTGGAGCGCACGCTGATGTCGTCGAACGCAGCCTTGACGATCCCCGGCAGGGCCGTCTCGAACTCGTCGTGGTCGATGCCGAGAGCGGCGATCGACGTCGGCACGTGGCAGCGCTCGAGCAGGCCCCACACCTCGTGCACGAGACGCTCGACGAGCGCATCGGTGGTCGATTCGGTCCATCCCATGCTGCGCGCGAAGCGAGCGTACTTCTCGTGCGCGACGTAGGCGCGCACGTTCGGGAACGGCATGAACTTGCTCGGGACCGCGGCGTTGTAGCGGATCGTGTGCGGCAAGAAGACCGCGTTGGCGCGGCCGTGGGGAACCTTGAAAGCGGCACCGAGGCTGTGCGCCAGCGCGTGGTTCACTCCGACGAAGGCGTTGGCGAAGGCCAGCCCGGCCATGCAGGCGGCGTTGTGGAGGCGCGTGCGCGCGTCGAGGTCGCTGCCTTTCTCGCAAGCCTTGGGCAGATGCTCGAAGACGGAGCGGCCCGCCTCCATCGCGAGCGCGTCGGTGTAGTCGGAGGCGAACACCGAGACGATCGCTTCGAGCGCATGGGTCAAGGCGTCGATGCCGGTATCGGCGGTCACCGCCGGGGGTAGCCCGACGACCAACTGCGGGTCGAGAATCGCCATGTCCGGTGTGAGGCTGTGGTCGTAGAGCGGGACCTTGCGGCCGCTGTCGGGGTCGCTGATGACCGCGTACGGCGTGACCTCGGAGCCGGTGCCGCTCGTCGTCGGCACGGCGATCAGGCGCAGCGCGTGCTCGCGGTCGTGCGGGTAGCGCACGACACGCTTGCGGGGATCGAGAAACGTCGTTTCCAGGCGGTGGAAGTCGAGCTCGGGATGCTCGACGAACAAGCGCATGGCCTTGGCGGCGTCGAGGACCGAGCCGCCCCCGAGAGCGATCAGGTGATCCGGATGCTGGCGCCGGACTTGCTCGACTCCGCGATGGACGACGGCGAAGGTCGGCTCGACCTCGACCTCGTCGAACACGTGACACGGAGTACCTGCGGGCAGGTAGGAACGGACCGTGTCGACGAGGCCGAGAGCATCGAGATCCTGGCTGGTGATGATCAGAATGCCGCGGGCGTCGAGGTCGCGCAGGTTCTCGAGCGCGTGGAGGTTGAAGTAGATCTGTTCGGGCGCACGGAACCACTGATGCGCCGGCGTCCGGTCGGCCACGTGCTTCACGTTCATGTAGTGCTTGACGGTGACGTTCTCGATCGTGCTGTTGCCGCCGCCGGTGCCGCAACCGAAAGAGAACGTCGGCGTCAGCTCGTTGTAGACGCCGCCGAGGGCGCCGACCGACGACGGCGAGTTGACGATGATGCGCCCGGCGTTGAGCGCATCCGCGTAACGGTCGACGACCTGCGGATCGCGGCTGAAGATCGACGCCGTGTGCCCGACGCCGCCGTAGTAGAGCACGTCCATCGCCGCGTTGATCGCCTCGTCCTCGCCGTCGACCGGGAGGATGCCGAGCACCGGGAAGAGCTTCTCGCAAGACAGCGGGTGGCGGCGGCCGACCCCGGAGAGGGGCGCGATGAGCAGCTTGGTGCCGGCCGGCACCTCGAGGCCGATCGCCGCGGCGATGCGCTCGGCCGACTGGCCGACCGCATTCGGCTGCATGTGCCCACCTTCGCGGTCGATGACGGTCTCCTCGAGCAACGTCACTTCGGCCGGGCTGCACACGTGGGCGCCGAGCTTGCGGAACTGCTCGAGCACGGCGTCGTGCACCGTTCGGTCGACCAGCACGGTCTGCTCCGAGGCGCAGATGGTGCCGTTGTCGAACGTCTTCGAGGTGAGGATGTCGACCACCGCCATCTCGACGTCGGCGCTGCCGTGGATGTAGCAAGGGACGTTGCCGCTGCCGACGCCGAGGGCCGGCTTTCCCGAGCCGTAGGCCGCGGCGACCATGCCGGGTCCGCCGGTGGCATCGATGAGCGACACCTCCGGGTGGCGCATGAGGTGGCGCGTGTCGCTCTGGCTGAGGTCTTCGACCCAGCCGATGAAGCCCTCAGGCGCCCCCGCGGCCAATCCGGCTTCGTACATGATCCGCGCCGCCTCGTTCGAGCAGCGCTGGGCGCGCGGATGCGGGCAGAAGAGGATCGCGTTGCGTGTCTTGGCGATCATCAGCGACTTGAAGATCACCGTCGACGTGGGGTTCGTGATCGGTGTCACCCCGAGGACGACTCCGACGGGCTCGGCCACTTCCTTGACGCCGCTGCCCGGACGGACGCGGATCACGCCGACGGTGCGTTCGTCGCGAATCGAATCGTAGACGAACTCCGTCGCCACCATGTTCTTGACGACCTTGTCCTCGACCAGGCCGAGGCCCGTCTCCTCGACGGCCAGGGCCGCCAGTGTCTGTGCGTGCTCGAGGCCGGCGAGCACCATCGCGTGCACGATCGCGTCGACCTGTTCCTGTGAATACTGGGCGAACGCGGCCGCAGCGCGGCGCGCGCGCCGCGCCAACGGGTCGAGGCGATGGCCTCGATCTTCCTGGCGATCCGTCGTCTCGGGAGCGCGCTCCTGCGGTTGCAGCATGGCTCGTCCTCCTTGGTCCGCCGCGCCGGCGGAAGGCTCAGCGTGCATCGGTCCGGTGCCTCGTTGCAAGCCAGAACGACGCCCAGCGCCGTCGTTCCCACCGGTCCGGGCGATGGCGTAGGATCGCCGCATGCCGCGTGTCGCCGCCGAGCGTATTCTCGTGATCTTGCACGGCGCCATCGGCGACGTCGTGCGCGGCCTACCGCTGCTCGAACGCCTGCGACAGGGCTACCCGAACGCGCACATCGCCTGGGCCGTCGAGCCGATGTCGGCGCCGATCGTGCGCGGCCACCCGGCGCTCGACGAGCTGATCGTCTTCGAGCGCCGTGGTGGTCTGCGAGCCTTCTTCTCGTTCCTGCGCCGCATCCGCGCGCTACGCGCCGACCTGACTCTCGACCTGCAACGCCATTTGAAAAGCGGGGCGACCAGCCTGGCCTCGGGGGCCCGTGTACGGCTCGGCTTCCCGCGTGCCAACTCGCGCGAAGGCAATTGGCTGTTCAACAACGCACACGTCGAAGCGCGAGGGCACTACAGCTCGAAGCTGGAGCACTTCCTCGCCTTCGCCGACTGGCTCGAGCTACCCCGGGCCGACGTGCGGTTCGGTCTCCGGCTCGACGAGAGCGAGGAAGACCGCGTCGACGCTCTGCTCGACTCGGTGCCGCGTCCCTTCCTCGCCGCCTGGGTGGGCTCGAGCTGCGAGAGCCGGTTGTGGTTCCCCGATCGCGTCGCCCGCGTGATCGAGGCCCTCGCGGCGCGCGGAACGAGTACCGTGCTCGTCGGCGGACCGGGCGACGTCGACTTCGCGGCGCAGGTCGAAGCGGCGAGCGCCGCGCCGGTCCGCAACCTCGCCGGCAAGACCGGCCTGCGCGACCTGGTCGGCATCTTCTCGCGCGCGTCGGTCACCTTCGGCCCCGATTCGGGGCCCATGCACATCGCCGCCGCCGTGGGCGCCCCGGTGGTCTCGCTGTGGGGAGCCACTAGTGCCGGCCGGTCGGCGCCGTGGAACAACCAGGCTGGCGTCATCGTCGGCGCCGCCGACTGCATGCCGTGCTTTCGCAAGACCTGCCCGATCGGCCGGGTCTGCATGCAGGCGATCGACGTCGCTTCGGTGGTCGCGCGCATGGACGAGGTCAGGCGCTGACCCGGACGGGCGAGAGTCGGGAGTTCCTTGACGGTGCTGGGTGATTCCGACATCGTTCCGCGCGATGTTGGCCGTCCCGTCGAGGAAGAGGTGTGCGCCGCTCGCCGCGGCGCGCTGGGTGGGGATCGCGTTGCTCGCCGCGCTGCTGGCGGCGCCCGCCGCTCAGGCGGAACCGTACTTCGCCGTGCGCGAAGGCCTCCCGTGTAGCGCGTGCCACGTCAACATCACCGGCGGCGGCAAGCGCACGGATCTCGTCAACACCCACGTCAACGATCTGCTCCACATCAAGAACGTGTTCGGCCCGGTGTCGCGTCCCCCCGAGTTCTTCACCGGCGACATCAACGAGTCCCTCGGTCTCGGCGCCAACCTGCGTACCAACTACCGAGCGCAGTTCCAGGACGAGCCCGACGCCTCCGGGCAGGTCGACAACGACGAGTTCTTTCGCGACCGCCTCGAACGCAACGACCTCGACACGGAAGCGTTCCTGTACACCGAAGTCCGCCTCGTCCCGGGCTACTTGACCTTCTACGTCGACCAGGACCTGACCGACACCGACGCACGCGAGGCGTTCGCTCTCGTGCAAGGGGTGCTGCCCTGGAACGGCTTCTTGAAGGCCGGCCGCGTCTTTCTCCCCTATGGGCTGCAGCTGCAGGACGACGAGGCCTTCATCCGCGAGGACACGTTCAACTTCAACGCCCGCGAGACCGCCTTCGAGATCGGCTTCGAGCCCGAGCCGTTCACGTTCATCGCGGCCGTGTCCGACGGCGCCGGCGCCGACCGCGACGTGCGCGTGACGGCGACGGCCTACACGTTGTTCACCGACGTGCCGGTCGTGCGCAACGTGCTGCTGGGCAGCTCGTTCTCGCGCGTCGGCACGTCGATCGGTGATCAGGTGGTCTACGGCTTCTTCGCCGGCACCAATCTCGAGAAGCTCACCTTGCTCGGCGAGGTCGACTTTCGCGACGACGCCGGCCGCGGGCACTTC
>CALJUJ010000242.1 GCA_937975525.1 uncultured bacterium | reverse complement strand
CCGCGGAGCGCTCCTTGGTGGCTTGGGTGCCGGCGCGACGCGATGCGCGCTGGGCCGTCACCACCTCGTGGAGCAGGTGCTTCTTGATCTCGGTGCCGAAGACCTCGTCGCTGAGCTCGAGGTCGCCGACTTCTTCACGCTTCAGGTTGTAGACCTTGACCTTCATCGTTCATGCCTCCCTCAGGTCTTGATCTCGACGTCGACGCCGCTCGAGAGATCGAGCTTCATGAGCGCGTCGAGGGTCTGCTGGGTCGGCTCGATGATGTCGAGCAGACGCTTGTGGGTCCGCACCTCGAACTGCTCGCGCGACTTCTTGTCGACGTGCGGTCCGCGCAGGACGGTGTACTTCCGGAGCTCGGTGGGCAGCGGCACGGGGCCGGCCACGCGCGCACCGGTGCGCTTGTGGTCGAACGCCTTGAGGCGAATGCGAATTTTGGTGGAATCCACTGTCTTCTGATCTCCTCGAGGCGTTACTCGATGATCTTGGCGACGACGCCGGCACCGACGGTGCGGCCGCCCTCACGGATGGCGAAGCGCATCTGCTCCTCGAGGGCCACGGGGGCGATGAGCTCGATGTGCATCTTGATGTTGTCGCCGGGCATCACCATCTTGACGCCGTCGGGCAGCTGCACCGCGCCGGTGACGTCGGTGGTGCGGAAGTAGAACTGCGGGCGGTAGTTGGTGAAGAACGGCGTGTGACGGCCACCCTCCTCCTTCTTGAGCACGTAGACCTCACCCATGAACTTGGTGTGCGGCGTGATGCTGCCGGGCTTGGCGAGCACCTGGCCACGCTCGATCTCGTCCTTGTCCACGCCGCGCAGCAGGCAGCCGACGTTGTCGCCAGCCTGGCCCTGGTCGAGCAGCTTGCGGAACATCTCGACGCCCGTGACCACCGTCTTCTTCGTCTCCTTGAAGCCGATGATCAAGACCTCTTCGTTGACCTTGATCACGCCGCGCTCGATGCGGCCCGTCGCCACCGTGCCGCGGCCCTTGATCGAGAACACGTCCTCGATCGGCATCAGGAACGGCTTGTCGATGTCGCGCTGCGGCTCCGGGATGTACGAGTCGAGCGCCTCGAGCAGCGCGTCGATCGTCTTGACCCACTTGTCCTCGCCGCGCATCGCCGGCAGCGCCGCGCCGCGGATCACCGGGGCGTTGTCGCCGTCGAACTTGTACTTCGAGAGCAGCTCGCGGACTTCCATCTCCACGAGGTCGAGCATCTCGGAGTCCTCGACCGCGTCGCACTTGTTCAAGAACACCACGATGTGGTTCAGGCCCACCTGGCGCGCGAGCAGCACGTGCTCACGCGTCTGCGGCATCACGCTGTCGAGCGCGCTCACCACGAGGATCGCGCCGTCCATCTGCGCCGCGCCCGTGATCATGTTCTTGATGTAGTCCGCGTGCCCCGGACAGTCGACGTGCGCGTAGTGGCGCTTCGGCGACTCGTACTCCACGTGCGCCGCCGCGATCGTCACCGTCTTGGTGTCGTCGCGAACCGTGCCGCCCTTCGCGATGTCCGAGTAGGAGATCTCCTTGGCCAGGTTCTTCAGGCTCTGCACCTTGACCAGCGAGGCCGTCAGCGTCGTCTTGCCATGATCGATGTGGCCGATCGTGCCGACGTTGACGTGGGGCTTGGTCCTGTTGAATTTCTCCTTGGCCATCGCGAGTGTTCTCCTGTTGGGGTCTGGCGCGTGCGTAACGGTCTCGGGCGCTTCGTGCGCTCCGGAGCCCACCATCGGGATTGAACCGACGACCTCGTCCTTACCAAGGACGTGCTCTACCAACTGAGCTAGGTGGGCGAATCTTCTGCTGCGGATTGGACACTTCGTGACGGCTGTGTCCAGAGCGGGAGACCGGGGTCGAACCGGCGACATTCAGCTTGGAAGGCTGACGCTCTACCAACTGAGCTACTCCCGCGATGGGGCCAAGAGCACGAGGCCTGGTGGAGGGTGATGGATTCGAACCATCGAAGGTCGTGGACCGGCAGATTTACAGTCTGCTCCCTTTGGCCACTCGGGCAACCCTCCGAAAAACTTCTGCCTATCGCGCTCTTGGTCCCAGAAACTTCCTCCTGATGTTCGGCTGCTGTCTCCCGGCGCTGGCTAGGGGAGTTGAACCCCTAACCCCCTGCTTACAAGGCAGGTGCTCTGCCGGGTTGAGCTACGCCAGCATTCGATTCGTTCGTTCCTCGTCGTTTTTTCCGGCCTCGAGAGCTGGGAGGCGCCTCTTGGTTTGATCGCCGCGAGGTGTCAACCTGCTCGTTTGCACCGTGCCCTTCGAGCGCCGATTCTCGGCTCATTTCGGGGCTTTCGGTGCCCTCCTCGCGCGCCTCGGGCGCCTCGGAGGAGCCTGGTGCGAGCGAATCCCACCCCGCGCGGAGGGGGAACCTCGGCGTCGAGTCGCTGCACCGACTACGCGAAGGTGCAAGACCGGGGCCGAAGGGGGGAAGCGCTTTTAGCGCCTTGCAAGAGGCGTGTCAAGCGCGGCCTCGGGGTCGGTGAGCGGCGCGGATCCGGCAGGTGGCCTCGGCGTGGGTGGCCTCGGCGCGGGTGTTCCACGGCGCGGGGTGGCCACGGCGCGGTTGTCCACGGCGCGGGGGCCTCGGCGTGGGC
>CALJUJ010000241.1 GCA_937975525.1 uncultured bacterium | reverse complement strand
GGCGCCAGGCAGTTCGTGGTGCACGAAGCGTTCGAGACCACGTGGTGCTTGGCCTTGTCGTACGACTCGTGGTTGACGCCGTAGCAAAGGGTGGCGTCCGCGCCCTTGGCCGGTGCCGAGATGATCACCTTCTGGGCGCCGGCGTCGAGGTGCAGCGCAGCCTTGTCGCGGGCGGTGAAGATGCCGCTGCACTCGAGGACGATGTCGACGCCGAGGCTCTTCCAGGGCAGCTTGGCGGGGTCGCGTTCGCTGAGGACGCGAATGGAAGTCCCGTCGACCGTGAAGGAGTCGTCGCTACTGTCGACCGTTGCGGCGAAGCGACCGTGCACGGAGTCGTACTTGAGGAGGTGCGCCAACGTCGCAGCGCTCGTCAGGTCGTTGACCGCGACGAACTCGAGGTCGGTGTTGCCGAAGTTGGCGCGCAGTAGGTTGCGCCCGATACGGCCAAAACCATTGATTCCCACTCGAATGCTCATGTGACGTTCCTCCTGGACGATGGCAGGGTCAAAGCGAAATTCCTTGCACCATGCGCCCGGGAAATCAACACGGCCCGCGTCGCTGCGCGCAAGCCGTTGTCCAGGCCCCGCGACCGTCGCCATGCGGCGCCGTCGGGGCGCACGCCGCCGCGAGGGCAGGCAGCATCGGGGCCCGCAAGCGCTGCGAGCGCCGTAGGCGGATCAGCGCTGCGGAGCTCGCGTTGACTGTCCATCTGCCCTGTAATAATGCGGGCGTCCGATCGAACTCTCGTGAGCATTGCGACGACCAGCTTCGCCTTCATCTCCGCTGCGCAGGCTGCCGACGGTACTTCCGCCGGCGTCCCGGGCATCCTCAGTCTCATCACCGGCTCCGGTTTCGTCGTTCAGTCGGTACTCTACCTGCTGGTCGTGTGCTCGGTCGTGAGCTGGGGAATCGTCATACACAAGTTCCGGCAGATTCGCGCCGCACGGCGGCAGTCGTCGGATTTCGTGCGCGTGTTCTGGGAAACGAAGAACCTGACGACGATCTACGAGGCGGTGGACGAGCTCGCCCGCAGCCCGGTCGCCCAGGTCTTCCGCGGCGGCTACCGCGAGGTGGTGCGGCTCAACAAGGACCGTCAGGAAGATGCGGCCCCGGCGGCGACACGGGTGGAGTCGGTCGAGCGTGCAATGCGGCGGGCGATGAGCGAGCAGGTCACCGAGCTCGAGCGCCACCTCACGTTCCTGGCCACGACGGCCAGCGCTGCTCCCTTCATCGGCTTGTTCGGAACGGTGTGGGGCATCATGAACGCGTTTCTCGGCCTCAGCGCGACGCATTCCTCGAGCATCCAGGCGGTGGCGCCGGGCATTGCCGAGGCCTTGATCGCGACGGCGACGGGACTTGCCGCGGCCATCCCGGCGGTGGTCGCGTACAACTACTTTTCTCGCGAGATTCGCGTCGTCGTCGCCGACATGCAGAATTTCGCCTCCGAATTCCTGAGCATCGTCGAGCGTCACTTCCTGCGCTGACGGCTGCTCGCGGCCGCTCGAGCCAGGGAGCGGTGGCTCCAGGCGAAGGAGTCGACATGGCATTCGAGAACGAACCGGGCGAGGGAGCGATCTCCCAGATCAACGTGACTCCGCTGGTCGACGTCATGCTCGTGCTGCTCGTCATCTTCATGGTCACGGCGCCGATTCTGCAACAGGGAGTCGACGTTCAGCTGTCGCAGGTCCAGGCGGCGCCGCTCGCGGGCGACGGCGACGAGTGGATCGTCGCCGTCGATGCGACGGGCGGTGTCTTCTTGAACGAGTCGGCAACCGACCTCGGCGAGCTGACGACCAAGCTCACCGCAGCCGTCGCCGCTGATCCGGAACGCCAGGTCTTTCTGCGGGCGGACCGCGACGTTCCCTACGGCGAGGTGATGCGCGTCGTCGCACAGATGCGTGCAGCCGGCGTGGTCCGTCTCGGCATGATCACCGAGCCGCCGGCGGACGACATCGGCTGATCGCCTCGGGAGGGTGAAGCAGGTGACTAGCGCATCGTGGTTTGGCGCCGGGCCCGGCGCCGATCAGGCCGGTTCGCTATGGTCCATGGTGGCGGTTTCTCTCGCCATCCACGCGCTGGTCGTCTTGGTGGCCCTCGTCGGCCCCTGGCGCTTCTTCGCACGCGAGCGGCCGCAGCTGGTCTCGTACACGGTCGACCTGGTCGCCAGCGACCGCCTCGGCGGCTCTGCGGCGCCGCGCTCCGAACCCGGTGCCAAACCCGGGGTCGCACTGCCCGCTCCTCCGCCCAAGCCGCAGGCGAGGGTGGAAGCGCAACCCGCGCCCAAGGAGCCCGCGCAGCCAAAGGCACCTCCGCCCCCCA
>CALJUJ010000240.1 GCA_937975525.1 uncultured bacterium | reverse complement strand
TCGCGCACGGTGTGCCCGCCATCGCGGCCGAACGCGCCGGCGTCGCTGGCGAGCACCGACACACAGGCGCCGAAGCCGCAGTCTTCGTCGCTGCGACAGGGCTGTTCGGCGATCTCACCGCATCGGTTGCGCTCGTAGTGCTCGACGCGAACCGAGTCCCTCGAGGGCTCGGATGGCTCCGGCGCAACGGCCGAACAGGCCGTGAGGGTCGCGACGACCGGCAGCCGCACGACCAGGTGCAACGTCCTCTGGAGTGCGTTCGCCGTCGGCATGCCCGCCACTATGCGGTGGCGAGCGGCGCGATCTCAAGGGTCGGGAGTTCGCTACAGGGCGCGCGGCGGCCGGGATCGGCCGACGACGAGGGAGACCACGAACATGACGACGAACAAGAAGAACAGGAACTTGGCAATGCTCGCCGAAGCGGTGGCGATGCCACCGAACCCGAAGAGCGCCGCGATGAGCGCCAACACGAGAAACGTCAATGCCCAGGAAAGCATGAATGACTCCTTTCCTTGAATAAGAGAGCCATTTTCGTGCCACGGCCGAAGAACCACGGCTCAGGGAGTAGATTCATTCGGCCCATGTCCGCGATCTCGGGCTTTGCAAGAATGCACGCGGTGCGATCGCAACGGTGCCGTTCGCGTCAACCAGCGTAGCGGAAGACGATGTGGCAGCGCCCGGAGAACATCTCCTCGACCGAAACCGTCGGGTGGTTCTCGCGCACCATCTCCCAGAATCCGTCGATTCGGTCGATGAACGAGTGAAAGCGGGCCAGGCTCTTGTTGGGCTCGACGATGCTCGCGGTGAGGAGAAAACCATGCCGGCGGGCGATGTTCGCGAGCTGCGACATCGTCGTACGCGGGTAGGCCAGGCCGCGAAAGTAGAAGTCGACCATCTTGTCGGCCCGCTCGCCGTGGAACTCGCCCGCAAAGCGCCGATACTCGTCGTCGGTCAGCAGCAGGTGCCCCCAAGGGATGTTCGTCGTCGCGTAGCGATGCGGCCCGAGGTACGAGAAAAACGAAAAGTGCTTGATGATCACCAATGCATCAGGCTGGGCGACGGGCGCCATCGCCGCAAAGATCCCTTCCCAATTGGGGATGTGGTCGATCGCCTTGGCGTAGAACAGGTCGAACTTCTCATCGAGCTGGTCGATGTCGTGGGCACCGATCTGCTCGAAGCGGAACTGCTTCGGCCCGGGCTTTTCGTAGGCGAAGGGCGCCGGGCGCAGGCCCATGTCCTGTTCCTTGGTGAGCTCGGCGTAGCGCTCGAACGCGAAATCTCCCTGACAGCGCTCGTCGATGATTCCGACCAGTTCCTGAAAGAAGGCGTCGCGGTCGTGAGCAATCCAGCTCGTCATGTGCTCGCCGTCGAGGTAGGGGTCGATGCCGACGGCGTGATCGAGAGCGGTGTACTGCAGCATCAGTCGCGGGATCATGCCGTTGCCGGTGCCGATGTCGAGCATGGCCTTGCCGGCGAGGTCGGTGCCGGTGCGCCGCACCAGATCGACGAGCTGGTGCAGCTGCAGCATGACCCGACCGTCCTGGCGGCGGATCACGTCGGTGTTGTGTGGCGGCGGCGGTTCCCAGTAGCGGGTCCCGGGCGACGTCGGGTTGAGGAAGGGCAGCAGGAAGTCGTCGGAGACGGGAAGCTCCCTGCCATTGTCTTTGACGAACGTGGCGGTCTGGCTCATGTCGATTCGATCCCTCGGAACGCGGGCGACTACTTGATGGCGAGAAACCCTTCGAAGCAAATGTACTTCATCACCGTCATCGTATCGACGAATCCGGCGCGCGCGAGCAGGTCGAGGTTCCCCTGGGTGGAGAACGGTTCCAGCACGCCCTTGAGACTGCGCGTCTTCGAGACGATTTCCTCGGCTGAGTAGCCACGCTGGAGCTTGTAGTCGGAGTACAGAGTCGTCGCGATGTCCTGGAAGCGAGCATCCGGCGCCCTCACCTTCTCGAACAACACGAACGCACCGCCCCAATTGAGCGTGCGGTAGACCAGGTCGAACAGCTGCTGGCGATGACTCGGCCGAACGAACTGCACCGTATAGTACGCTACGACCAGGTCCGCCGGCTCGTACGCGTGCAGCAGGGCATCGTCGACGCAAAAAGAAACGTTCGCGAGCTCCAGCTCGTTGCGGCGCTTGTCCGCCACGGCGACCATCTCGGCCTCCAGGTCGAGTCCGACGAAGCGAACTTCCTTCCTGCCGGCATGGTGCTGCGCGAGCTTGCAGGTCAGCGCTCCCGTCGAGCAACCGATCTCGTAGACGGTCGAGCCCGGCTTGACGAAGAAGTCGCTGAGCGCGCAGACGAGTTGGTGGCCTTCGAGGTAGAAGGGCACCGACTTCGAGACGTGCTCATCGAACTGAGCGGCCGTACCACCACCGAAGGTCCACGACGCGTTGCCTGCTTTGAGCCCGTCTCCGACAGATCCCATGATCGATCCCCTGGCGTGCGCCGGCATCTTGGGCTGGCGTAGCGGCG
>CALJUJ010000239.1 GCA_937975525.1 uncultured bacterium | reverse complement strand
TTGAAGGGGCAGGCGACCGCCGGCATCGGCACGGATGGCAAGATCGACATCACCGTCGACGCCGGACTCGACCCCATGAACGTCGAAGGCACCCTGCGTACCGCCGCCCTGCCGCTTCCGACCTTCGCAGGATACATGCGCAACGTCGCCCGAGTCTCGATTCCCTCTGGGCTCGCGGCCAGCGAAGGTCAGCTGGCCCTGAGCACAGGCGAGGACGGCGCCACGCTAGTTCGCTATTCCGGCGATGCCGAGATTCGCGACCTCGTCGTGCGCACGCTCGAGGCCGAGAGCGACATCCTGCGATGGCAACGGCTCGGCCTCGTCGGCGTCGCCGTCGACACCGGGGCGGGCTCGGTGGTCATCGAGCGCCTCGAGCTCGAAGATCCGTTCGCCGACGTTGCGCTCGACGCCGACGGCAACCTGACCCTGAACGAGATCTTGATCACCGAAGCCGAGGCGGCACCGGCCGAGGCGCAGCCTGCGGGCGAAGAAGCGGCGACGCTCGGGGTTCAGATCCGCGAGATCCGCCTGACCGGCGGTACGCTGCGCTTCGCCGACCGCTCGGTGCAGCCGAGCTTCCAGACGAGCCTCGACGGGCTGCAGGTTTCTCTCGGCGGCCTCGATCTCGCCGACCTCGGCGGGAT
This sequence comes from uncultured bacterium, assembly GCA_937975525.1. Classification (GTDB taxonomy): domain Bacteria; phylum Desulfobacterota; class Binatia; order HRBIN30; family HRBIN30; genus CALJUJ01. Next base: position 1,842 of record CALJUJ010000239.1, on the reverse strand, counting down.
CGCGCTCGACCTGAGTGGCCGCATCGACGAAGACGCGCCGTTGACGATCAAGGGCACCCTCAGTCCGCCTGGGCACGCGAAGCCCGCCGACGTCGCGATTTCCCTTTCCGGCTACGACTTGACGGCGGTGACGCCGTACGTCGGCCGCTACGTCGGCTACGGCGTCGACAAGGGAAAGCTGTCGCTCGACCTCGACTATCGGTTGGATCGCAAGACGCTCCGCGGAAAGAACTCGATCGTCGCCAAGCGCTTCGCCCTGGGCGATCGGGTCGAGAGTCCCGACGCGACGTCGTTGCCCGTGAAGCTGGCGCTCGCCGTGCTGCGCAACAGCAAGGGCGAGATCGAGCTCGACGTGCCCGTGCGCGGCGACGTCGACGACCCGCAGTTCACGCTCGGAGGCACGATTCTGAGCACCTTCACCAATGTGCTGCAGCGCGCGGTGACGTCGCCGTTTTCGATCCTCGGCTCGATCGTCGGCATCGGCGCCGACGAGCTCAGCCACATCGAGTTCGCAGCCGGCAGCGATCGCCTCGCCGAGGGCGAGGTCGGCAAGGTCGATGCACTCGCCAAGGCTCTCACCAAGCGTCCTGGCCTCATTCTCGAGATTCGCGGCGCGGCCGACATGATCACGGACCGCGCCGCACTGGCGAACGAGATCCTCGACGCACGGCTGCGGCAGGTATGGATGGAACAGGAAGGAATCGACGCTCGCTCGCTCGGTGATCGACCCGTCGAGCTGGAAGCCGACGCACGTCGCATGCTTCTCGAAGACGAGTACCGCACGGCCACGGGGTCACGGCCGTCCGCGAACGACGGTGAGTCTCCCGACGCATACGCGGCCCGGCTCGAGCAGGCGGTGCGCGAACGCATCTCGGTCTCGGAAGCGGACGTCGCCGAGCTCGGCAAGCGCCGGTCGCGGATCGTGCGCGACGCCCTCGAAGGAAAGGGGGTCCCACGCGAGCAGCTCTTCCGCGTCAAGGCGAAGACCGTCTTCCACGGCAAGGACCCGGTGCCGCTGGAGCTCAGCGTGTCGACGGGCGGTTGATTCCGCTCAGCTCGGCACCCAACGCGGGCAGCGCGTGCCGGTGTACCTGGATTGCGGACGGATGAGAGTGTCCTCGGCGATTTGTTCGAGGGCATGGGCCGTCCACCCGCCACTGCGACCGATCGCGAACGTCGGTGTGAACAGGTCGGTGCCGAGACCGACGCCGTGGAGAATGAGCGCGGTGTAGAACTCGACGTTGGTGTCGAGTCGCCGCTCCGGGCGGTGCTCGCGCAGAACTTCCAGAATCGCCTGCTCGACGACACGCGCATCGTCGTAAAGCGTGGCATCGGCGCTGCGCTCGAACAGGCGCCGCGAAGCAGACGCGAGCACGTCGGCACGCGGGTCGCGGACGCGGTAGATGCGGTGCCCAAACCCCATGATCCGCTGCTTCCGAGCGATCTGCTCGCGCGTCCACAGCAGTGCCTCGTCGCGCAGGTCGCGGCCGGCGGTGCGGGCGCGCTGGCGGATGTCGAAGACCATGTCGAGAGCCGGGCCGGGCGCGCCGCCGTGCAGGGGCCCCTTGAGCGCACCGACGGCGGCGACGATCGCGGAGACGAGATCCGAGCGCGTGCTGACGACGACGCGCGCGGTGAAAGTCGACGCGTTCATGCCGTGGTCGACGACGGTGTTGAGGTAGGTCTCGAGAGCGCGTGCGGTTTCTGCGTCGGCGGCTACGCCGCGTAACATGAAGAGGAAGTTGGCCGCGTGCCCGAGCGACGGGTCGGGAGCGATCGGCTCCGCGCCGTCCCGCAGGCGCGCATAGGCGGCGACGATGGTCGGCACACGAGCGACGATCG
>CALJUJ010000238.1 GCA_937975525.1 uncultured bacterium | reverse complement strand
CCCGATTCTCGCCGAGCTCGTCGCGACGGCGAAGGCGATCAGAATTCCGCCGCCGAGGAGCAACGACAGCGGCAAGGCGTAGGAGCAACTTCGCCGGACCGAACTGCCGGGGGAAGGAGCGTCGGAGATCGCGCCAGCACGCGCCGGAGCGGACATGTTCGGTCGTTTCGCACGGTCGGGTCGAATTCTGCAATCGGTGACGGCGTCGTCCCGTCGACGCGGGCGATTTGACTCGCTGCGAGGCGTCGACATACACCGGCGCCTCGATGAGTGCGCCAACGGATGTCGCGGAGATCCTCGTGGTGGACGACGACACCCTCGTCTTGCGCGCCCTGTCGGCCACCCTGAAACGACATTTTCGCGTGCTGCTCGCCGACAGCGGGGCGCGCGCGCTCGAGGTCCTGGCAGCCCACCCGGGCATCGCCGTGGCGATCATCGACCAGAGGATGCCGGGGATGACGGGTCCCGAGCTGATTCGCTCGATGGCGGATCCGTACCCGGACACGGTGCGCATCATCCTCACCGGCTACCAGGACATTCGCTCGCTCAAGGAGGCCATCAACAACGGCGGCGCATACCGCTATCTCGAGAAGCCGTGCGACAACGAGGAGTTGATCGACGCGGTGCGAGGCGCCGTCGACCTGCACCGTCGGCTGCTCGCAGGTCGACGCGAGCCCGAGATTCTCGACGCCGCCAACCGGGAGCTTGCGGCGGCGAACCAGCGTCTGGCGCTCGAAAATTCGCACTGGCGCCACAAGGCATACGATACACACGCCTACGACGGGCGCATCGTCGGCTCGAGCCCCGCCCTGCAGCAAGTGTTGAAGGAGGCGGAGCGGATTGCGGTCACGGAAGCGACCGTGCTGATCCTCGGTGAAACCGGCACGGGAAAGGACCTGCTGGCGCGCCGAATCCACGACCGCAGCCTTCGCCGCGACAACGTCTTTCGGGCGCAGAACTGTGGTGCCGTGGCCGAGTCGATGATGGAAGACATGCTCTTCGGCCATACGGCGGGCGCCTTCACCGGGGCTCGCAGTTTGAAGAAGGGCCTGTTCGAGGTCGCCGATGGCGGCACTCTGTTCCTCGACGAGATCGGCGATTGCTCGCCTTCGCTGCAGGCACGCCTGCTGCGGGTGGTCGAGGACTCCGTGGTGCATCGCCTCGGTGACGACGAAACGGCACTGCCCGTGAACGTGCGCCTCGTGGCAGCAACCAACCGTGACCTGCACGAGGAGGTGGAAGAAGGTCGTTTCCGCAAGGACCTCTATTACCGACTGTCTGTGCTGACGCTGAAGCTACCGCCGTTGCGCGAGCGACGCGGTGACATTCGCGAGCTCGCTTCCTACTTCATCGCCCGCTTCAACGAGCGGGCGCGCCAGCTGAGCGGCAAGCTCGTCGGCGAAATCGGCGCCGACGGTTTCGCCGTGCTGGAGTCCTACGACTATCCCGGTAACGTTCGCGAGCTTGCGACGATCCTCGAACGCTGTTGGGTGTACGCCGACGACGGCGAATCGATCACCGCGGACCACGTCCGCGCCAGCCTGGATCGCGATGCGTTGCCGGAAGACGATTCCGACCCAGCCGACGCCTCCGCGGAGTCCCTGCGCACGGCGGTACAGGTCTTCAAGAAGCAGTTCATCGCCGCCGCCCTGGACGAGCACGGTTGGAACGTGGCGGCCACGGCGCGCGCTTTGGGGATCAGTCGAGGGCGCTTGTATGCGGAAATGAAAGAGTGCGAGCTGGCGCGGCCATGATCGGCGGGGGATCGTGGCGTGGCGACCCGTAACGGGCGAGAGCGTCGCGGTCGGACACGGCTTCGCGCCGCTCACCCTCGCGCAGCCGACCAATGCCGCCCATCATCGGGTGCCAGCCGCGCCGCGCGGCATAGGTGAAGTAGAACTGCTGCGCCAGCATGCCGTAGCGCGCGCTGGTCGATAGGCCGGCGACGCCGTGGCGTGTGGCGACCGACCAGGCGAGTCGCCTCCAGCTGTAGAACGTTCGATACGCTTCCGCATACTCACGCTGTAGCTCGACCGCCGTAAGTCTGGGATGACGTGCGACGAAATGCGTCGAGTCGTACGCGTTGAAATCGGTGTCGTCGATCGTGCCTGCGGCGACGGCTGCGTCGTAGTCCTCGCTTCCCG
>CALJUJ010000237.1 GCA_937975525.1 uncultured bacterium | reverse complement strand
TGGAGAGCGAGCCGCTCACGGCGCTCAACGCGGCGCACCTCGGCGAAGGAGCGGTGGTCCATGTACGTCGCGGAGTGCAATACGACCGGCCCATCGAGCTGCTCTTCGTCGCCGACCCACGACGCGGATTCGCGGCGCATCCGCGTGTCCTCGTGGTCCTCGAGGAAGGCTCCTCGGCGACTCTCGTCGAGCGCTATCTCGGTTGCGATGGAGAACCGTATTGGACCAACGCCGTCAGCGAGGTCGTGGTCGGAGCCGGCGCTTCGCTGCGGCACGTGCGCGTGCAGATGGAAGGCCCAACCGGGTGCCACGTCGGGCGCGTCCATGTGCGCCAGGCCCGGGCGAGCACGTACGCATCCCACGCGGTCGCGCTCGGAGCCGGTCTAGCCCGTGTCGACATTCACGTCCGCCTCGAGGGTGAAGGGGCCGAGTGCTCGCTCGACGGCCTCTACGTTGGACGTGGCCGCCAGCATATCGACCACCACACGGCGATCGACCATCGCGTTCCGCATACGTCGAGTCGCGAGTTGTACAAGGGCGTCCTCGACGAGTCGGCGTCCGGTGTCTTCAACGGCAAGGTGTTTGTTCGCGAGCAGGCGCAGAAGACCGACGCGCAGCAGATGAACAAGAATCTTCTCTTGTCGGACAAGGCCTCCATCGACACCAAGCCGCAGCTGGAGATCTTCGCTGACGACGTAAAATGTGCGCACGGGGCGACCATCGGACGGCTCGACGCGGCCGCTTCGTTCTATCTGCGCTCGCGCGGCATCGACGCGGCGCAGGCTCGTGAGATCCTGATCTACGCTTTCGCCAACGAAATGATCGCCAGAATTCCGATCGAACCGCTCCGCGTCGACCTCGAACGCGGGCTCGGCGCGCGCTTCGCCGCCGCACCGGTCCGGGCGGCGGCGTGAGCACGGACGCAACATGAACACCGCGACCACGGCAACTCGAATCGAAATGCTCGCGCCCGGCGAGGAACGGCGCTCCAGCACGTTCGACGTCGAAGCGGTCCGCGCCGACTTCCCTGCGCTGGCGCAGCAGGTCCACGGCCACCCTCTCGCTTATCTCGACAATGCGGCCTCCTCGCAGAAGCCGATCCAGGTGATCGACGCGATCGCGCACTTCGATGCCCACGACTACGCGAACGTCCATCGCGGCGTCCATGCATTGAGCCAGCGCGCCACGGACGCATTCGAGGGCGCTCGGGAAAAGGTTCGCGGCTTCCTCAACGCCGAGCAAGCCAAGGAGATCGTCTTCGTGCGAGGCACGACCGAAGCGATCAATCTCGTGGCGCACGGGTACGGTCGCAGCCGTGTCCAATTCGGAGACGAGGTCATCGTCTCGGCGATGGAGCATCATTCGAACATCGTGCCGTGGCAGCTGTTGTGCCAGGAGCGGGGGGCAACCTTGCGCGTGTTGCCGATGAACGAGCGCGGCGAGGTCCGCCTCGAGGAGCTCGAGGGCATGCTCGGCCCCCGCACTCGTCTGGTCGCGGTCGTCCACGTCTCGAACGCGCTCGGAACCGTCAACCCGGTCGCCGACATCGTTCGCATCGCCCACGCGCATGGGGTGCCGGTGCTCCTCGATGGCGCGCAGGCCGTCGCGCATGGTCCGGTCGACGTCCGAGCGCTGGATTGCGACTTCTACGCCTTCTCCGGCCACAAGCTCTTTGGGCCGAGTGGCATCGGCGCGCTCTACGGCAAGGCGGAGTGGCTGAAGTCGATGGCCCCGTACCAGGGTGGGGGCGAGATGATCGCGGCGGTGACGTTCGAGAAGAGCTTCTACAAGGACATTCCCTACCGGTTCGAGGCTGGCACGCCGAACATCACGGGGGCCGTCGGACTCGGCGCCGCCATCGACTACATGGCCGGTCTCGATTTCGCCGCGGTCGCGGCCCACGAAGACGATCTCTTGCGGTATGCGACCGAGCGCGTCGGTGCGATCGAGAAAGTTCGTCTGATCGGTACGGCTTCCGAGAAGATCTCCGTACTGTCGTTCGTCGTCGAGGGCATCCGCTCGCACGACATCGGCACGATCCTCGACCGCTGCGGGGTCGCCGTGCGCGTCGGCCACCACTGCGCCCAGCCGGTCATGCAGTTCTACCGCGTTCCGGCGACGGCGCGGGCTTCGTTTGCGTTCTACAACACCCGTGCGGAGGTCGACGCCCTGGTCGACGCGCTGCACGAGGCGATCGAGGTGTTTCGGTGAACGACGACCTTCGCGATCTCTACCAGGAGATCATCGTCGACCACAGCAAGCGGCCACGCAACTTCCACGCCCTGGAGCAGGGTCGCTCGGTAGAGGGCTTCAACCCGCTGTGCGGCGACCGCCTGACGTTGTACGTGGATCTCGAGACGGGCATCGTCAAGGACGTCGCCTTCGAAGGGAGCGGTTGTGCGATCTCGACTGCCTCCGCTTCCGTGATGACGGAGGCGATCAAGGGCAGACCGATCGACGACGTACGTGCCCTCTTTCGCCGCTTTCATGCCCTCGTTACCACCGGCGAGGATCCTGGAGACGGCGAGGATCTCGGCAAGCTCGCGGCTTTCGGTGGCGTCTGCGAGTTCCCGAGCCGGGTCAAGTGCGCGACGCTTGCATGGCACACGCTGGAGGCGGCGCTTGCGGGGAACGTAGAGAAGGTTTCCACCGAGTGAGCCGCGAGAGGCGACGAGAATGAAACGCGAGGAGACGACGGTTACCCGCGAGGTCGAAGTGATCCAGATCCCTTACGGCGACAAGGTGACGATCGCCGCGGGAACTCCTGCGGTCATCACTCAGGCGCTCGGCGACACCTATACGGTAGAGCTGCCCACGCTGGGCGGTCTGTACCGCGTCGCTGGCGCCGACGCCGACGCGATCGGCAAGGACGCCAAGAGCACGGCATCGGCGGCGGAACCCGCCGGGCCGCTCGACGAGGGCCAGGTATGGGATGCCCTCCGCAACGTCTACGATCCGGAGATCCCGGTGAATGTGGTCGAACTGGGGCTCGTCTACGGCCTGGCCATCGAGGCTCAGCCGGACGGAGCGTACAAGGTCGGCGTGAAGATGACGCTCACCGCGCCCGGTTGCGGGATGGGGCCGGTCATCGCGGACGATGCGAAGCAGCGTATCGAAGCGTTGCCCGGCGTCACCTCCGCCGACGTCGAGGTCGTCTTCGATCCCCCCTGGAGCCCGCAGATGATGTCCGAGGCTGCCAAGCTCGAGCTCGGCTGGCTCTGAGGCGAGGGCTCGCGCGGGTTGCGTTCGCGTCGCATCCGGCGCACCACTCGGTCATGCTCGCTTCGCATTGGCACGCTGCCTCACCGGAGGAGGTAGGCGTCGACTCCGACGGACTGCGCAAGGTTTTCGACCGCGTGCGGGCCGACGTCGAATCAGGGCGACTTCCCAGCGCGCAGGTTGCGGTGGCGCGCGGCGGCAAGCTCGCCGGCATCGCGACATACGGTTTCGCCCGCCAGGGGGGCCGGCGGCAACCTGCCGGAGAGTCGACGCTCTATTGTGTCTACTCGACGACGAAGGGGGCCGTCGCTGCCGCTCTGTGGGCGCTGATGGAACGAGGCGATCTCGATCTCCAACAGCGCGTCGGCGACATCGTTCCCGAATTCGACACCTGCGGCAAAGAAGCCGTGCGCGTGTGGCACCTGGTCACGCACACGGCTGGGTTTCCCCGTGCGCCTCTGCACCCGAACGTCTGGGACGAGCGCCGTGAGCGGCTTGCCGCCTTCTCGCGATGGCGCCTCGATTGGGAGCCGGGAAGCCGCTTCGAGTACCACCCGACGTCGGCGCACTGGGTGCTCGCGGAGATCATCGAGCGACGCAGCGGTCAGCCGTTCCAGAACTACATCCGCGATCGCGTTCTCGTGCCCGCAGGCCTCGACGAGTTCTTTCTCGGTCTTCCTCCCGAACGGGACGATCGCGTCGCCGAGGTCGAGCAGGTCGCGGCCCCGGCCGATTCGATCGAGGGCTCGCCCGGCCTCGAATCCGGCGAGCTTCTCGCCTTCAACCAACCGGAAACGAGGCGCGTCGGGCTCCCCGGTGGTGGTGGGATCACCGGAGCCGGCGAGCTGGCGATGCTCTACCAGCCCCTCATTCGTGGCGGAGCGAGCGCCGCCGGGACGCGCGTTCTCGGCCCGGAGGCGATTGCCGCCGGAACGCGGGTTCTCACTGACGAGCGTCACGTCGATCCGGTGATGCGTGTGCCGGTCAACCGGGCCGCCGGCGTGGTCGTCGCCGGCGACGATGGACGTGCGAAGTACCGCGGCTTCGGGACTGCCAGTTCGCCCTTCGCCTTTGGCCACGGGGGCGCCGGTGGCCAGATCGCCTGGGGAGACCCCGTGAGCGGGATATCGCTCGGCTTCTGCACGAATGGCCTCGGCCCGTGGCTCGAAACGGGGAAACGAGCCCGCGACCTCTCCACGCTCGCGAGCGAGTGCGCCCTGCCGCTGGCGTGACGGCGTTCGCTGACCAGGGCTCGCCCGTCGCGATCCTTTTCGCTGCGACGCGATGGGAGCGCAATGCGATCTTGCGCGGTTGCAAGCGAGTTCAGCGCGCACCCGGCTCGCCGCCGCGCTGGCAGGTGCAGTCGGGGGCCACGCACATCGAGCTCGTCGAGACCGGTATCGGCCTCGCGTCGGCGGCCCGGGCGGCCGTTGCCCTGCACTGGAACGGGCCCGCGCCGGTCTTCGTGTCGATGGGCTGCGGCGGCGCCCTGTCGGTCCGCCTGGTCGCGGGGGATGTCGTCGTCGCCGACGTGGTCGTCGACGCGGAGGGCGCGCGATACAACGTCGATCCTGCCGCGCTGAAGTGGCTGGAGCGATGCGTTCCGCGGGCAGCGACCGGGGCGATTCTCTCGGTGGAGGCGCCGCTCCTCGACGCGGCCGCGAAGCAGATAGCGGGTCGCACTACGAAGGCCTTGGCCGTCGACATGGAAAGCGCCGCGATTGCGCGAACGGCGGCTCTACGCGGGGCGAGATTCGTCGCGGTCCGCGTGATTCTGGACGACGCGTGCACCAGTCTGGAGGCCTCGTCTGCGTCGCTCACGGCGTTGCCGCTGCAGGCGGTCGAGATG
>CALJUJ010000236.1 GCA_937975525.1 uncultured bacterium | reverse complement strand
TGCGAACCCAGAAGCCGACGTTGGCATTGCCGCCCTTGTCCCCGGAGCGTGCGCCGCAGACCCTCCCGAGAGGAACGCGGCGCGTGGGGCCGCTCGGCATCGGCTCCGCTGCCTCGCTCGTAGGTGGCACCGACGCCACCTCGCCCGCGGGAGGGGGCTCGATCGCGATCGTTTCGTCCTCGACGACGACTCGATGGGCGATTTCCGTGGAGGGCACGAGGGTCGGCCAGTAGACGCCGAACGCCGACGCATCTCCGGGGGGCGAAGTGAGAAAGAAGCCAGGGTAGCTGGCGAGCGCCATCTCCACGGCCTTGTTGCTGAAGGCTCGGCCGACCTTGTCTCGATCGGCGTCTTTCACCGTCACCCGAAGGTGAGCGAACGCATCGTCGTTGGTTTGCGGATCCGAGCGATCGTACCGGATCAGTTGCACGTCGGTGGCACCGAATTGCTCGCGGCCTCCGAGCAGGGCCCAAAGCGTTTCCTCGGCGAGTCGCGCCTTTGCCTCGATGTCGAGTCCGGCGATGACGAACGTCATCGAGTTGCGGAACCCTCCCAGGAAGTTGATGCAGACCTTGGTCGTCGGCGGAGGCGCCTCGCCGCGAACACCGAACACGCGGACGCGGTCGTCATCCTCCTGCTCGAGCTGGATGCTGTCGAAGAGAGTGGTCACGTCGGGATTCAGGTAGCGCACCCCCTGGATTTCGTAGAGGAGCTGTGCGGTGACCGTCCCGATCGACACGCGGCCTCCGGTACCCGGATGCTTGGTGACGACGAAACTTCCGTCGGCGTGCATCTCGGCAATCGGGAATCCAGGACGCACAAGCCCGGGGATCTCTTCGAAGAAGGAGTAGTTTCCTCCCGTGCACTGCGCTCCGCACTAGCTGCTGTGCCCGGCGACCACCGCTGCGGCCAGCTGGTCCCAAGCATCGCGCTTCCAGCCGAAGCGCCACGCCGCGGGTCCCACGACGAGGGCGGCGTCGGTCACGCGCGGACAGACGACGACGTCGGCCCCGCGTTGGAGCGCCTCGACGATTCCCCAGGCACCGAGATAGGCATTCGCCGTCACCACGTTGGGAGCGGCGTTGGCAAGCGATTGTCCGGTGTCGAGGTGGCGCAGCTCGTGCCCGGCCTGCTGCAGCCGCGATAGTTCCGGCAGCAGATCATCGCCCTCGATGTGGGCGATCTTCGGCGTTGCGCCGACCTTCGCTGCGAGCTCGCGGAGCCGGTGCGCGAGTCCCGCCGGGTTCAGCCCACCGGCATTGACCACGACCTTGATGCCACGTTCGCAGCAGGTGCCGAGGACCTCCTCCATCTGGCGGAGAAACGTCTTCGCAAAGCCCGACTCGGGGCTCTTCATCCGATCCTTGGCCAGGATCATCATCGTGAGCTCGGCGAGGTAGTCTCCGGTGAGCACGTCGATCGGGCCGTCGTCGACCATCTCTCGAGCCGCGCTGAGGCGATCTCCGTAGAATCCACTGCAATTGGCGATGCGGAGCTTGTCCATGGGCTCAGTCCTTCGCGGTCGGATCGGCCCAGCTCGGAGGTCGCTTCTCGGCGAAAGCTCGCATGCCTTCCTGGGCTTCGGGTGATGCGAACAGGCCTTCGATCAGGCGGGCCGTGTGCGCGAAAGCATCGTCCATCGAGAGCGTCGGGACCGTGCGCACCAGTTGCTTTGCGGCGCCGATGGCATTCGGTCCTCCCTGGCGGACCATGCCGAGAACCTCGCCCACGGTCGCGTCGAGGCGGTCGGGGTCGACGGCACGATGCACCAACCCGACGGCGCGCGCCCGCTCGGCATCGAAGCGCTCGCCGGTCAGGAACAGCCACATCGCTTCCTGGATTCCAATCTTGGGCAGGACGACGACCGAGATCATCGCCGGGATGACGCCCAGGCGCACTTCGCTGAAGCTGAACTTCGACGCCGTGCTCGCGACCACCAGGTCGCAAGCGGCGACCAGGCCGAGACCACCGCCGAAGGCATGCCCGTTGATGCGACCGACGACCGGCTTGCGGGAGTGCCATAGGGTGCGCAGCAAGCGCACGAAGGGTTGTTCGGCCACGTCGTCGCGAGCCTGCATGCCGCCGGCCTTGAGATCCGCTCCGGCGCAAAAGGCGGGGCCATTGCCGGTGAGGACGATGGCTCGCACCGACGAATCACCCAGTGCCTCGTCGACGCGATCGTTCAAGTCGGCGAGCATCGCCTCGCTGAGCGCGTTGCGCCGCTGCGGCTCGTTCAACGTGATCCAGGCGGCCGCCTCGCGCACCTCGTAGAGTATCGGCGTGCTCATCGATCAAGCCACCTCGGCTTCTTCGACCACCACGAGGACGTCGCCGGCATCGACCTGCTGGCCCTCGGCTACGTGCAACGTAGTGACGCGCCCTGCACGAGGTGCCGTGATCTGGTGTTCCATCTTCATCGCCTCCATGACCACGAGGACATCTCCCTTGGCCACCGCATCCCCCTCGGCCACGCGGACCGCCAGGATTCGGCCGGGCATCGATGCCTGACACCCGCCGCTGACTTCCTCCGACTCGGCTTCCGGGAAGCGCGGCACCTCGGTCAGCTCGCTGCGCCCGTCCGCGCCGTGCACGTACCAGCGGTCGCCGGCGGCGATGAGCTCGTAGCGCCGTTGGCAGGCGCCGATCTCGAGCCGAAGGCCGTTCGGGTCGACATCGACGACGAGAACGTCGAACGAACCGCCGCCGGTTTCGACGCGAAAGCGGCCGCGCGCCACGGCCCGATAGCCGACGGCGACCTCGGCGTCACCCGCGCGGAAGGAGATGTGCTGCATCTGCGTCGGGTTGTTGCGCCAGCCCGAGGGCACGCGGCCGAGCACGGGCGCCTGTCGCCGGCGTTCCTCTTGCGACCAGAGCGCCGCTGCGATCGCATGGTCGCGCAAGGTGCGCTCGCTGGCGCCAACGGTCGCGAGGCCGGAATGGCGCTCGAGAAATCCGGTGTCCAGCTCGGCCGCGAGGAACGATTCGTGCCCGAGCAGCGCATCGAGAAAGGCCAGGTTGTTGCGCACGCCGTCGAGGCGCAGACCGCGCAGCGCCCGGCGCAGGCGGCTCGCAGCCTCGTCGCGGCGGCTGGCATGGCCGATCACCTTCGCGAGCAACGGATCGTAGTGAATGGTGACCTCGGTTCCCGACTCGACGCCCGCGTCGTAGCGCACGCCGGCGACGTCGACGGTCTCCCATCGAGCGATTTTGCCGATGGCTGGCAGGAAGTCGTTGGCGGGGTCCTCCGCGCATACGCGCACCTCGATCGCATGACCGTGGACGCCGAGTTCCTCCTGGGTGAAGGGCAGGGGATGGCCGGCGGCGACTTCGATCTGCAAGCGCACGAGATCGAGCCCGGTGATGGCTTCGGTGACGGGGTGCTCGACCTGGAGTCGGGTATTGACCTCGAGAAAGTAGAAGTCGTCGTCGGGCCCGACGACGAACTCGACGGTGCCGGCATTGAGGTAGGCCAATGCCCTCCCCATGGCGACGGCGGCCGCCGTCATGCGCTCGCGCGTCTCCGGGCGAATCGTCGGCGACGGCGCCTCCTCGACGACCTTCTGGTGGCGGCGCTGGATCGAGCACTCGCGCTCGAAGCAGTGCAGGACATTGCCGTGGGTGTCGCCGAAGATCTGCACCTCTACGTGGCGTGGCGTGGGCACGTAGCGCTCCAGCAGCAGCTCGTCGCGGCCGAAGGCGGCCTTCGCCTCGCGTGCCGCGCTGGCGACGGCGTCGGTGAGTGCTGCAGCCTTGGCGACGATCCGCATGCCTTTGCCGCCGCCGCCATAGGCGGCCTTGACCATGAGTGGGTAGCCGACCTCTTCGGCCTTGGCCGTCACCTGATCGAGATCCAATCCGACGGCGCTGAAGCCCGGAATCACGGGAACGCCGGCCGCACGGGCGATTTCCTTCGCCTCCGTCTTGTTCCCCATGCGCTCGATCGCATCGGGGCGGGGCCCGATGAAGGTGATGCCACGGTCGGCGCAGGCGGTTGCGAAGCCGGCATTCTCGGCCAGGAATCCGTAGCCGGGATGGATCGCGTCGACCCCGAACTCGGCCGCTGCCTCGAGGATCTTCTCGATGGCCAGACACGAGCCCGAGGCCACCGGTGGGCCGATGTAGAGGGCCTCGTCCGCAGCCCGAACGAACGGTGCATGGCGATCGGGGTCGGAATAGATCGCGACGGTGGCGATCCCCATCTCGTGGCAAGTGCGCTGGAGACGGAGAGCGATTTCTCCTCGGTTGGCGATCAGAATGCGCTTGAACATGGTTTCTCCGGGATTCGGCGCCCTACATGCGGAAGACGCCGAACGTGTCGCTGCCGCGGACCTCGCGGTTGCTCGCCGCGCTCAGCGCGATTCCGAGCACGGTTCGGGTATCGCGTGGGTCGATGACGCCATCGTCCCACACGTGACCGGTTGCGTAGAAGGCGTTCGATTCGGCTTCGATTTGGTCTTCCACCATCTTGCGCACGGCGCGATCCTCTTCTTCGTCGTAGGGCTTCCCCGCGCGCTCGGCGGCGGTGCGGCGCACGATCGACAGGACGCCGGACAGCTGCTCGGGCCCCATGACCGCGATCTTGTGGTTCGGCCAAGTGAACAGGAATCGGGGATCGTAGGCGCGGCCGCACATTCCGTAGTTGCCGGCTCCATAGGAGCTGCCGATCATCACCGTGAACATCGGCACCGTCGAATTGGAGACGGCGTTGATCATCTTGGCGCCGTCCTTGATGATTCCGCCTTGCTCGTACTGGGCGCCGACCATGTACCCCGTGATGTTTTGCAGAAAGAGCAAGGGGACGTCGATCTTGTTGCAGAGCTGGATGAACTGCGCCGCCTTCTCCGACGACTCGGAGAAGAGGATGCCGTTGTTGCCGAGAATGCCGACGGGGCGACCGTGAAGGTGGGACCAACCGGTGACCAACGTCGTGCCGTAGGTCGGCTTGAACTCCTCGAAGCGTGAGCCGTCGACGATGCGCGCGATGACCTCACGGATCTCGAAGGGCTGACGCACGTCGATCGAACCGATCCCCAGGAGCTCGTCCGGATCGTACGCCGGTTCCTCCGCGCTCCCCAGGCCGTCGGGACCGTGCTTGCGCCAATTCAAGTGCGCGACGATCGCGCGTCCGAGCCGGATTGCATCGTGCTCGTCCTCGGCGAGGTAGTCGGAGACGCCGCTTACGCGGCTGTGCATCTCGGCGCCACCCAGAGTCTCCTCGTCCGTGTCCTCGTTGGTGGCCATTTTCACGAGAGGCGGACCGGCGAGGAAGACCTTGGCCCCGCCCTTGACCATCACGACGTAGTCGGACATCCCCGGCACGTAGGCGCCGCCCGCGGTGGAGCTTCCGAACACCAGGCAGATGGTCGGGATCCGTGCCGCTGAACGGCGCGTCAGCTCGCGGAACATGCGCCCCCCACGGACGAAGATGCGAGCTTGGTGGGGGAGATCGGCTCCGGCCGCCTCGGTGAGATTGATCAGCGGGAGACGATTCTGCTCGGAGATCTCCATCGCGCGCGCCGTCTTCTCGAGCGTGATGGGGTTGGTCGCGCCGCCCTTCATCGTCGGGTCGTTGGCGATCAGCACGCATTCGACGCCGCTGACGACGCCGACGCCGGTGACGACATTGGCGCCGAGGGCGAAATCCGTCCCCCAACCCGCGAGCGGCGAGAGCTCGAGAAAGGGGGCGTCACGGTCGAGCAGAAGCTCGATGCGCTCGCGGGCGAGCAGTTTGCCGCGCTGGCGGTGCCGGTCGACGTACTTCGGACCGCCGCCCGCACTGGCGATCGCCAGCTGCTCGCGCAGCAGCTCGACCTGTCGTGACATCCCGGCGTAGTTCGCGCGGAAGGCTTCCGAGCTACGCTCGACTCGTGTCGCTAGCACGCGCATGCGCAATCGAACCTTCGATGGCCGGTGGCGGGCTGGCTCAGATCCCGAGGATCTTGGCGACGACCTGCTTCATCACCTCGTCGGCGCCGCCGCCGATCGCGGCGAGGCGCGAGTCCACGAAGGCCCGACCGGCCGGGTTCTCGTACATGTAGCCGGCACCGCCGAAGAGCTGAACGCACGTCGTCGCCACGTACTGGTGCATATCGGTGCAGAAGACCTTGCTCATCGAGATGTCGAGAGTCGCGTCTTCCCCCTGCTGCATCTTGCGAATGCATCGGTGCGCGAGCTCCTGCGCTGCTTCGATGCGCGTGTACATGTCGACGAACTTGTGCTGATTGACCTGCATCTTCGACAGCGGCTTGCCGAACGCGATCCGCTGCTGGCAATGCTCGAGAGTCTGCTCCCACAGACGACGCGCGGCGACCGGAGCGCTGACGACGACGACCATGCGTTCGTCCTGGAATTGCATCATTTGCTGCTGGAAGCCGCGATTCGCGTCGCCGATCGTGTTGGATACGGGCACGCGCACGTCATCGAAGAAGAGCATGCCGGTGTCCGAGCCCTTGTTGCCGATCTTGTCGAGCAGCTCGTACGTGAAGCCGGGAGAATCGGTCGGGACGATGATCTGCGAAAAGCCGCCGTAGCCCGCATCGGGATCGGTCACCGCCAGCAGGCACAGCCAGTCTGCGGTGGCGGCATTGGTGATGTACATCTTCGAGCCGTTGATGACCCAATCGTCGCCGTCGCGCACCGCGCGCGTCCGGATGCCGGCGACATCGGAGCCGCCCGAGGGCTCGGTGACCGCGATGGCGGCGACATGCTCGCCGCGGATCGCCGGCTCGAGGTACTTGCGCTTCAGTTCGTCGCTGCCGAAGCGGTGCAGCGCGGGCGTCGCCATGTCGGTCTGCACGGAGATCCCCATACAGACGCCGGCGTTGTCGCAAAGCGTCAACTCCTCGAGAAAGATGGCTTGATACGAATAGTCGAGACCGAGGCCGCCGTAAGCAGGGTCGTAGCGGATGCCGAGCAGCCCGAGCTCGCCCATCTTCGGGTACAGCGACTTGTCGAAGCGACCCCGTTCGTCGAACTCGCGGGCCCTGGGCGCGATCTCCGACTGCACGAACCGCCGCACGGTCTCACGAAACGCCCGATGGTCGTCACTCCCGTAAACCTCTCCACCGCCTTGCTGCATGATTCACCGACCTCCTTGCCAATCGTCGTTTCGGCGCTCGCGTGCCGACGTCGGGCTTGTTTAACCCATCCGTGCGACCTCGCGAAAGGGCCGTGCGTCCGCCGCGGCCCCAGCTTGCGGGCCCCGGAGGCCGCGTGTACTAAGAATCTTTTCCCACCCCGGCGATCGCAATGCGCAGTCCGGGAGATCGTCTGGAGGAGATGCAAGACATGACCGAGATCAAGGCGACCAACGTCGTATGGCACGCAGGGGCCGTAACCAAGGAAGATCGCGAGCGCGTGATGGGCCACAAGGCATGCACGCTGTGGATGACCGGACTGCCGGCTTCCGGGAAGTCGACGATCGCCGTCGCGCTCGAGAAGGCGCTCTGGGACCGCGAAATCCACGCCTACGTCCTCGACGGTGACAACGTGCGCCACGGCCTCAACAAGGATCTCGGCTTCTCGCCCGAAGAGCGAACCGAGAACATTCGCCGCATCGGCGAGGTCGCCAAGCTGTTCACCCAAGCCGGGGTCATCAACACCACGGCTTTCATTTCGCCTTACCGATCCGACCGTGACCGCGTCCGCGAGATGATGGACGCCGGTGATTTCATCGAGGTCTTCGTCTCGTGCTCGGTCGAGGAATGCGAGCGTCGCGACCCGAAGGGCCACTACAAGCTCGCGCGTTCGGGGAAGATCCCGGAGTTCACCGGAATTTCGGCTCCGTACGAAGCGCCGGACAAGCCCGAGATCACGGTCCACACCGACAAGCAGTCGATGGACGAGTGCCTGGGCACGATCCTCGCCTACCTGGAGGCGAACGACTACATTCCCAAGGGCTGAAGGATCGACGATTTCAGCTGCGGCATCGGGCGGCTCGATCGAGCCGCCCGGTGTCCCGCCGCCGCGCGCGGGCGGTCAGCCGCGCGCGCTCTGCGTTTGGGCGCGACTGCTGTACCACGAGTGACGGCCAGGGCAGACGCCGGACCAGGTATGCGCGTCGAGGCGGGCCGGGCGACATTGGTAGCCGGCAACCGATCCCGTCGTTCCGGCGAACGCTTCGACGGCCTGTTGCAACTCGCCACGACGGCGATGGATCTCTCCGCGTAGACGACCGAGCATCGGTCCGGCGTCCCGCTCCGATTCGATGAGTGCGATCTCTTCGGCCGCTTCGCTGACCTGGTCTTCGACGAGATGCTGGCTGGCGATGAGGACCCGCACCCGGTCCATGTCGACGGCGTCGGGGCGCAGCTTGCGGAGCACGTTGCACAGCCGATTGCGAGCACTCGTGTCCGCGGCGTTGCTGGCGACGCGCTCGGCGAGCACGGTTTGCGGCGTGCTACGCAACGCTCGCTCCCAGACCCCGATGGCCTCGTCGCGGCGGCCGGCCTCGAGCAGTGCGTCGCCGAGACTCACGGCCACCGGCACCGACATGCTGCGGCGGTCAGCCAGGCCTTCGAGCGCTTCGATCCGTTGCGCCGCGTCTTCCAGGCCCAGGCTCGCCATGTAGCGCATCGTCGTCAGCGCCTCGCGCTCCTTCGTCGCCTGTGAAGCCTCACGCGTCTCGGCGACGAGAACCTCCTGCGGTCCGATGGCTTCCTGCCAGCGGCCGGCGCTCAGGTACGCGTCGCGCAGGGCGGCGAGGACACGCGGTGCCTTCGGGTGCAGTGCGCGCAGGCGCTCCAGGACTTCGAGGGCCTGCTGGCGGTCGCCGGCGAACGCATGCGCCGAAGCGAGGGCGAGGAGCACGTCGGGATTGGTGTGGTGGTGTTGCG
>CALJUJ010000235.1 GCA_937975525.1 uncultured bacterium | reverse complement strand
CTCGTAGCGGTGAGCCCTCACTTGCCCGACGAGCTGCAGATGGTGGTGATGAACATCGAGGACGCAGGCAAGGTCACCGATCTCGTCGCGTCCAACCTCAACATCCAGCTGGGCGAGAAGCAGGAGCTCCTCGAGCTGACCGACGTGAAGAAGCGGATCGAGCGACTCGGCACGATCCTCGCGCGCGAGATCGAGCTGCTCGAGCTCGGCAACAAGATCCACTCCGACGTGCAATCGGAGCTCACCAAGAACCAGCGCGAGTTCTACCTGCGGCAGCAACTGCGGGCGATCCAGAAAGAGCTCGGCGAGGGCGATGCGCGCGCCAACGAGATCGAGGAGCTTCGAACCAAGATGGAGGAGGCGAAGCTCCCCGAGAAAGCTCGCGAAGCCGCGGAGCACGAGCTGGACCGGCTACGCATGATCCCGCCCGAGTCCGCCGAGCACTCGGTCGTGCGCACGTACATCGAATGGCTCGTCCATCTGCCCTGGTCCGTATCGACGGACGACAATCTCGACATCGCCCATGCGCGGCAGGTGCTCGACGAAGATCACTATGATCTCGACAAGATCAAGGATCGCATCCTGGAGTTTCTCGCCGTGCGGCGGCTCAAGAACGATTCGCGTGGGCCGATCCTGTGTTTCGTCGGCCCCCCGGGAACGGGCAAGACCTCTCTGGGCCGTTCGATCGCCCGTGCGATGGGACGCAAGTTCGTCCGCATGTCGCTCGGCGGCATGCGCGACGAAGCCGAGATTCGCGGCCACCGCCGAACCTACATCGGCTCCCTGCCCGGACGGCTGATCCAGAACATCCGCACCGCGGGGTCGAACAATCCGCTGTTCGTGCTCGACGAGATCGACAAGCTCGGCTCCGACTTCCGCGGCGACCCGGCTTCGGCCCTGCTGGAGGTGCTCGACCCGGAACAAAACAACACCTTCCAGGACCACTACCTCGACGTGCCGTTCGACCTCTCGAAGGTGATGTTCGTCACCACCGCCAACGTTCTGGACACCATTCCGCCTCCGCTGCGCGATCGCATGGAGATCATCGAGCTCGCCGGCTACACCGAGGAGGACAAGCTTCAGATCGCCAAGCGCCACATCGTCCCGAAGCAAATCGCCGAAAACGGGCTCACCGCCGAGCACATCTCCTTCACCGATGACGGAATCACACACGTCATCCGCCACTACACACGCGAGGCTGGACTCAGGAACCTCGAGCGCGAGATCGCGACGTTGTGCCGGAAGGTCGCTCGCGGCGTATCCGAAGGCGGCCAGGATGCCGTCAGCGTCGACGCCGATCGCGTTCGCGAGATGCTCGGCGCCGAACGCTTCATCTCGGAGGTCGCCGAGCGCACCGGGGAGCCGGGTGTCGCCGTCGGACTGGCGTGGACCCCGATGGGCGGCGACATCATGTTCATCGAGGCGACCAAGATGGCCGGCAAGAAGGGACTGACCCTGACCGGCCACCTCGGCGATGTCATGAAGGAGTCCGCGCAGGCGGCGCTCAGCTTCATTCGCTCTCGCGCGCAGACGCTCGGCGTCGATCCGAAGTTCTTCGAGACCACCGATCTCCATGTGCACGTGCCCGCCGGAGCGGTCCCCAAGGACGGCCCATCCGCCGGGATCACGCTCGCCACCGCCCTGACGTCGCTTCTCACCGACCGGCCGGTGCGTCACGACATCGCGATGACGGGAGAGATCACGCTGCGCGGCAAGGTGCTGCCGGTCGGCGGTATCAAGGAGAAGGTGCTCGGCGCCCGCCGCGCTGGGATCGACACCGTGATTCTGCCCAGACGCAACGAGAAAGACCTGGAAGACGTTCCCGCGAACATTCGCGCGGAGATGCGCTTTCTCTTCGTGGAGAAGATGGACGAAGTGATCGCGCACGCCCTGCAGGACGTCGACACGAAGCTCGCGGTCAATCAGGCGTAGTCGACCTCGGGCCCCTCGCGTCGCGACGCTGCATCCGTTCGCGCAAGCGGTCGAGCGAGTCGCGCACCGATTCGTCCTCCGGCGGACACCGACGCCGGCCGGCCTTCA
This sequence comes from uncultured bacterium, assembly GCA_937975525.1. Lineage (GTDB taxonomy): Bacteria > Desulfobacterota > Binatia > HRBIN30 > HRBIN30 > CALJUJ01. The sequence continues at coordinate 1,632 of CALJUJ010000235.1, read as the reverse complement.
GCCCTTCCACGTCGACTTCGACGCTGGTGAACAAGAATCGGCGATCATCGGCGCGATGTTGCTCGACCTTCGCGTCGGGATAACAGATACGAAGCCTGTCCAGCGACGACCGTTGCACCGCCATGACGATGAACGTCGCGGGACGCTCGAGAGACACCGCGTCGGGTACATCGTCGATCTGCAGCGATTGATGGCGTGGGCAGAACACGCCCATCAGCCCGCCCTGCCCGATCGGTTCCGGGTACGACAAGACATAGATCTCGCGGCCGTCGCATCGTTCCCCCGCGAAGCGCATCGCCGCTGCCGGCGGCATGGCGCGGCCGTCACCGTCACGCGCATAGTCGAAAAAGAACGACTCGTAGTTGGCGAACGAGACGTAGGCCGCTGCCGCTCCGAGCAGCGCCGGAACGACGGTCAGCCGATACCAGCGCCACCGCGGTAGACTGGCCAGAGCGGTGCGGTGAATCCCGTACGCGGCGAGAATGTACAGTGCCGGCATCGCCGGACCGAGGCGGTACGAGGCGCGCGGTGCGTCGGAGATCGCCGGGCCGAGGACGAACACCAGCGCAGCCCAGCCGACGAACAGCATCCCGTAGATCCGCCCTTGAAACACGGCGACGAGAACACCGACCGCCATGGCCGCCAAGGTCAGCTCGTCGAACAATCCATCCGGGGAGCGGTTGAGGATGCAGACGTCGGCCCAGTCGGTGAACATGGCGAACGCTTCCTGGAAGTTGCGCCACACCACCGCCGGGACCGACTCGACGCGGTAGATGCGGGCCAGATCCGCAAACACCGCCGGCCGCGTCAACAGGATCCCTTGCGAGCGGCCGAGCAGCTCCGTCCATGACACGCTGATCAGCAGCGGCGCGAGCACATACGCAGCGCCGCCGCCGACCAGGGCCGCGTCGGTGGCACACTGGCGCCAGGAATCGCGCCGGCCGAACCAACCGACGACGAGGAACAGCGGCACCAGCAGCACGAGCACGCGCACCGGGAAGTACAGCTGCAGAGCGAAGCCCAACGCCACACCGGCCCCGGCCATTGCCGCCGGGCTGCGCAGCTGGCGCGCACGCACCAACCAATAGAGCACCCAGGGCACCGCACACGACGTCTGCACGAAGGGAAACCCCGTGCGGCTGTTGTGGATGTGCCAGAAGCCGGCCGCCATCAGGAACGCAGTGGTCAAGGCCGTGCCCGTCCCGAAGAAGCGGCGCGCCAGCAGGAACGTGCCGACGATTCCCGCCATCCCGGTCACCAACGACGAGAAGCGAACCGCGAAGAACACGTCCTCCGGCCAGAGCCAAACCAGCATCGCCGGCGGCGCGAAGGTGAGACTCGGGATGGTGAACCAGCCCAAATGCGAGAGCACGTTGGGCGCCTCGCCGGAGGCGAGGCGCATCGCCTCCATCGCCGGCAGGAGCTCGTCGATCGACACGTTCGCCGGCACCGTTGCGATCGCCGGCAGTCGGAGCGCGAGGGCCAGGGCGAGGATGGCGAGCAACGCGGCCCACGCGCCCGGCGTCATGGGCTCCCGCAGCGCCGACTCGGGAGCACGGGCCAGCGTGGCCCACAGCGCGAGCCCCGCTACCACCCAAGCCCAGAAAGCGAGCCCGTACCCGGCTTCGGAGC
>CALJUJ010000234.1 GCA_937975525.1 uncultured bacterium | reverse complement strand
GTCGTGCGCCACGGCGCGCGCGCAAGCGCTGCTGCAGCCGGTCGCGGGGCGCCAGGGCCGGGCGCCGCCCGCGGCGCGAGGCGACGCCGGCGGCGACCATGTCGATGACTTCGTCGAGCTCGCGATCGCCCAGGGAGCGGTAGGGGTAGGCACGGCGCACGAGCGCCCGCAGCTCGGCTTCGTCGACATCGCCGGCGGCGACAGTGGCCACCACTTGCTGGGCGAGGATGTCGAGCGGCTTGTCGACCATGCAGACGCGGTCGAGCTCGCCCGCGCGCACGGCCCGCACGAGAGCGGCGCTCTGCGCGAGGTCGTCGCGGGTGACGGGAAAGAGGATCCCCTTGGGGATGGCGCCGAGCCAGTGGCCGGAGCGCCCGACACGCTGCAGCAGCGTGGCGATCGCCCGCGGTGCCCCGATGTGGCAGACGAGGTCGACGTGGCCGACGTCGATGCCTAGCTCGAGCGAGGCCGTCGCGACGACGACGGGGAGGCCGCCGCTCTTGAGCCCTTCCTCGGCCTGCAGGCGCATCTCGCGCGACAGGCTGCCGTGGTGCGCGGCGACGACCTCGCTGCCGAGTCGCTGGCCGAGTTGGTGGGCGACGCGCTCGACCAGGCGCCGTGTGTTGACGAAGACGATGGTCGCGCGGTGCGCGCGGCTGAGCTCGACGATGCGGTCGTAGACGTCCGCGTACAACTCGTGCGTGGCGATCGGCCCGAGCTCGTGGTCCATGACCTCGATCGAGAGCCCGAGGTCGCGACGATGGCCGACGTCGACGATGGCGCAGTCCGGCACGTCGCCGAGGATGAGCCGTTCGTTGCCGACGAGCAGCCGGGCGATGTCGTCGATCGGCTTCTGCGTGGCGCTGAGGCCGATGCGTTGCAGCCGCCGCGGCGCGATGGCGTCGAGGCGCTCGAGCGAGAGCGCCAGGTGCGCCGCGCGCTTGTCGCCGGCGATGGCGTGAATCTCGTCGACGATCACCGTCTCCGCCTTGGCCAGCATCTTCCGGCTGCGCTCGGCGGTCAGCAGGATGTACAGGGATTCGGGGGTGGTGATCAGGATGTGCGGAGGGCGCTTCAACATCGCCTGGCGCTCGGCCATGGGCGTGTCGCCGCTGCGGACGCTGACGCGGATCTCGGGCAGCGGCGTGCCTGCGGCGAAGGCGAGCTCGGCCATCTCGTCGAGCGGGCCGCGCAGGTTCTTCTGGATGTCGTTCCCCAGCGCCTTCAGCGGCTATACGTAGACGACGCTCGTGCGGTCCTCGAGGTCGTGCCGGGCGCCGCGCTCGACCAGCCGATTCAAGGCCCAGAGGAAGGCGGCCAGCGTCTTTCCCGAGCCGGTCGGGGCGGCGATCAGGGTGTCCTTGCCCGAGGCGATGTGGCGCCAACCCTGGCGCTGCGGTTCCGTCGGCGCGCCGAGTCGCGACTCGAACCAACGGCGCACCAGGGGATGGAGCTCGATACCTTGCATGACGTCCGGGGCGAAAGTTGGGCGAAGGTTAGCCTCTCTTCGACGTTCGAGGCAAACGTTGCG
>CALJUJ010000233.1 GCA_937975525.1 uncultured bacterium | reverse complement strand
CCGTTCGGATTTAGCCGAGGGTCAAAACGTTGACGGTGCATGGGGCCAGCAAGGTGCGTAAACATCCTGCATTTCGGAATCCTGCGCACCTTGGCACGGCACATGCTCATTCCGACGAGCACTGGCCGCGCAGTCATTTGGCCCCCGGGAAGGGCCCGAGACGACAGGGGCGCGGTCGGCAGTCAGCGGCTGATGGCCGCGTGAGAGATGATGATGAGGATCCATACCGCGAACCGATACGACGCCTTGCAGCAGCTTCCCTTCCATTCGAAGGGACTCGCAATGTCCGAGGCGTCGCTGACGGTAGCCGTGCTGTTCCTTCTCGCGCTTGGCATTCTCGAATTCGGACGTGCGTTCGTCATCGTCGGCGCAATCAACGAAGCGGCGCGCGGCGGTGCTCGTTCCATCGCGTTCGCGTCGGCAAATGAGCGCGACGCGGCTGGCTACGTGGTGGACCCCAACCCGATCATCGATCGCGTGCGCGAAGAAATGACGGCGGTCGTCAGCAGCGGGGTCGCCGACTCGATGACGGTCACGGTCGCGCAGTCGGCGAGCGATCCGCCGCTGGCGCAAGTGACGATCAGCGGTCACGTTCCCTACATGTTCAACCTGGTCGGTTCCGACTTCGTAGTGAACCGGACCGTGAGCTTTCGCGACAACGGTCGCTGAATGGTGAGGAGAGGTAGACAATGCGCAAACCGGCCAACATGTTGTTTCTAGCGGTGGTGATCGCCGCTCTCGGATCGACCCTGGTCTACCGTTACCTCAACACCCAACAGGCGCAGCTCGATGCGGCCCGCGAGATGGCCAAGAAGTCGATGGAAACCGTCGAGGTCACCATCGCCGCCCGGACCATCGACGTGGGCGCGAGAATCCGCGACAGCGACGTCCAGGTCATCGAGTGGCCGGCGGATTCCGAGCCGCCCGACGCAATCACCGAACCGGACGACGTCATCGGCAAGATCGCCCGCTCCAACCTCATCCGCTACCAACCGATCTCCAAAGAACACCTGACCGATCACCGCTCCGGCTTGCTGCCGCTGCTCATCGAATCAGGGAAGCGGGCCATGTCGGTGCGCGTCGACAAGGAGACCGGAGTGAGTGGTTTCATTACGCCCAACAGCTACGTCGACGTCCTCGCGACGGGCACCGTCAAGGCGGGTGGCGATCGCGAACAGCGTTCGAAGCTGATCCTGCAGAACGTCAAGGTCATGGCGATCGGCAAGAGTATCGAGATCGAGGACAACGAGCCCGTCGAGGTACCCACGGTGACGCTGCTCGTCAGCCCCGAGGATGCGGAAAAGCTCACCCTGGCAACGCAACAGAAGCCGGTGCGGCTCGCACTCCGACACTTCGAGGACGACGCCTCGGTGGAGACGCCGGGGCTGTCGATGGACCAACTCCTGGTGCGGACCGTGCCCAAGCGGCCCGAGCCTCAACCGGTGCGCATCGTACGGCGTACCGCGCCGGCCCCGGAGCGCCCGTCGAGGGAAGTGTTGCTCGGCGAAACGAGGATGCGAGTGGCCTACTGAGGCGCGGCCCCGGCCGCGGAGAACCAACATGGTCGTGGCATTGCGAAGCAGATCACAGCGGCCGGGCGGCAGTGGCGGCTCTGGGGAGAGCAGCGGCTGTAGCAGGGGAAACTTCGGATCCAGCAGCACGGTTCTGGCCGGCTGATGAACGAGCAACGGCGATCGCACGCGACGGGAGAAGGACACATGCAATACCAACCGAGCAACAAGAACGGATCACCGTTTCTCTGGGTCGGACCGGGGAGCGCCCCGGCCGGCAAGGACGTGCTCGAGCAGACGGCGGGTGCCTTCGATCTGTCGATGCACTACTGCAGCTACGACGACCTGCCGCAGCAGCTCGGTGCCGCGTCGTGGAAGCTCGTCGCCGTCGACATCGGCCAAGCACCCGAGCAGGGTCTCGAACGGCTGAAGTCACTACGCAAGGAACGGCCGCGACTGTGCATCATCGCCGCTGCCGACCAGGGCCATGTCGACGTCCTGCCGCAGGCGCTGCGCAGCGGCGCCAACGACTTCGTCTCGCTGCCGCTCAGCACCACCGAGCTCAACAAGGCGCTGATCAAGTTCAGCCAGCAGGCCGCCGAGGTCCCGGAGGTCCATGGCGAGATCGTCTCCGTCTACGGCGCTCGCGGCGGCCTCGGCGCGACGACCCTGGCGATCTCCCTCGCGGCCGAGCTCGGCCGCCTCGGTGGCGGCGAAGCTGGGCTGCTCGACCTCGACGTCTTTCGCGGCGACGTCACCGCCTGTCTCGAGCTCGACGAAGCGTGCACGATGGCGTCGATCTCCGAGCTGCCGAGCCTCGACCAGAACGCGCTCGGGGGCGCTCTCGCCGCCTGCGGCCGGAACCTGCTCGTCCTGCAGGCGCCGCCGACCGCCGAACAGGCCGAGTTGGTGACGCGCGAGTTCGTCGGCCGCGCCCTCGATCTGCTCAAGGCACGCTGCCGCTTCACCGTCATCGACACGGCGCGCTTGCTGACCGACGTCACGCTGGGGGCGTTCGAGATGTCGGATCGCATCGTGCTGATCACCGATCTTTCGATCCCCGGCGTCCGCGCCGCACAACGCACCCTCGACCTTCTCGCCCGGTTCGACGTCGAGCCCGACCGCGTCGAGGTGGTCATGACCGAGTTCGAGAAGAG
>CALJUJ010000232.1 GCA_937975525.1 uncultured bacterium | reverse complement strand
GAGTCCGAGCGCCGCGCCCGGGGCCATGCTCCCGCAGCCGGACGTCACGCTCCCCGACGGTCGCGTTGCTCGCCTCGACGAGATTCTGGGACCGAGCTTCGCGATCGTCGGCATCGACGCCGACCCCGCCGCGGCGCTACCGGCAGCGAGCCGCGCCGCTTGGGACCGGCTGGGCGCCCGCCATGTGCATCTCGCTTCCGCGTCCGGGACGGTGCCACCCGCGGCCGCACGCGACCACGACGACCATCTCACGCGTTGGCTCGGCGGGTTGCATGCGCCGTTCCTCGTGGTGCGTCCGGACAAGTTCGTCGTCGCGCAGTTCAGCGCCGACGGCGCGACGGCGGCCACCCGCGACGCGATCGCGCTGCTCGGAACGGACTGACGCCGATGGTCGCCGCGACGACGCTCACCACGCATGTTGACGACGGGGTATTCGTCATCACGCTCGCACGCGCCGCCGAATACAACACGATCACCCCGGCGCTGCGCGACGAGCTCGCGGCGGCGATCGATGCAGCCGACGCGGCCCGTGATGCGCGCGTGATCCTGCTGCGCGCCGAAGGCAAGGCGTTCTGCGCCGGCTACGGGCTGGATTGGTCGACCGCGGCGCAAGCCGGCGAGTCCGCCACCAGCGCGGACGGCGGGCGGGCGTGGGACTCCGTCGCCGACATGCGCATGATCGGCAGCTTCGTGGATACGTACATGAAGCTCTGGTACGCGCGGAAGCCGACGATCGCCGCGGTGCAGGGATGGTGCATCGGCGGCGGCACCGACATGGTGCTCTGCGCCGACATCGTCATCGCCGCCGACGATGCGCGCTTCGGCTACCCGCCATCGCGGGTGTGGGGCACGCCGACGACGGCCATGTGGGTGTACCGAATGGGCCTCGAGAAGGCGAAGCGCTACCTGCTCACCGGCGACGAGATCCCAGCCAGGGAGGCGGCCCGCATCGGGCTCATCCTCGAAACGGTCCCGCCCGCCGACCTCGATGCGCACGCGCTCGCCTTCGCCAAGCGCATGGCGCAGGTGCCGACCAATCAACTGGTCATGCTCAAACTGCTCTGCAACCAGACCGTCGAAAACATGGGCATGGCGTCCAGCCGATTGCTCGGCACGCTCTTCGACGGCGTCGCCCGCCACACGCAGGAAGGGCTGGACTTCGTCGAGCGGGCCGCCGACGTCGGCTTCCGCCAGGCCGTGCGCGAGCGCGACGACCCCTTCGGCGACTACGGCAGCCGCAAGAAGCGCTGATCTCAGCGCAACGCCCGGATGCGGCGGTTCGTGACGATGTAGACGAACGCGATCGCCAGCAAGGCCGCGTTGAGCACGTAGGGCCCGCGCGGATCGATCTCGAAGAGCTGCGTGCCGAGCAGGGGTCCGAAGATGTTGCCGACGACGCCGAGGGCGTTGGTCAGCCCGGCTACCGCCCCCTGCTCCTCGGGCCCGACGGACAGCGACGCGGCGGCGGCAGTGCCCGGACGTACGAGACCGAGGCCGAGGCCGAGCAAGACCTGGGCGCCGAGGTAGGCGAGCAAGTCGTCGCCGACGAGCATGACGATGAAGCAGGCGAAGGCGATGGGCGTACCGACGAGCATCATGCGGCGGGCGCTGGGGCGCCAGCGCTGCACGAGCACCAACTGGGTGAACAGGCCGGCGAGGGCGAGCACGACGAACCCGGCGCCCGCGAATTGCACGGTCTCCTCGGCGCTCAGGCCGAGCTGGGCTTGGAGGAAGAACGCCAGGGTGATCGCGGTCGTCGAACGCACGGCCTGGAGCGCCCCGGCGACCCAGAGGTAGGGAACGATCCGCGGGTCGCGGAAGCTCATCTTCGGCGGCCGAGGGTCGCCGTGCGCGAGCGGCGGCGACGCCTCGGGCAGCAGCCACCACACCAGCGCGGCGCTCGCAGCTGCCGCGGCCGCTGCGAAGTACAAGGGGGCGAGCAGCCCGACGACGGCGAGCAGCGCTCCGGCGGCCGGGCCGATGGTCTGGCCCATTCCGAAGGCGGCGTTGACCAGCGAGACGCCGGCCGTGCGTTCGCTGCGACTGGTACGGTCGGCGACGTACGCCTGCGCCGCCGGCCCGGTGCCGGAGCCGAACAGCGCGAACACACAGCGCGACGCAATCATCAGCGGGAACACGACCGCGAGCGGCCAGATGCCCCAGAGCCCGACCTGGATCATCGTCGCCAGAAGCGCCATCGAGGCGCCGAAGCCGAGCAGGCCGATCAGGATCACCGGGCGGCGGCCCCAGACATCGCTGCGCCGCCCCCAGCGCGGGCTCATGAAGACCCAGAGGGAAGCCGACGTCGCGAAGATGATCGACACCTGAAACGGCGAAAGGCCGATCTCGGTGGCCGCCGGCGGCAGAATCGCGAACAGCATCGACTGCCCCATGCCCAGGCAGACCAGGCTCGAGAACAGGATGCGGAAGGCGCGGCGGTGCTCGGGCATGACCGTCGAGTGTCCCACAGCAACGGAGAAAATGGGAATCGCCGGTAGCGCGTGCTCGACAAGCGTGTATCCTCGCGCGCACCGATGATCGCGCCCCGGCTCACGTTCCTGCGCAAGTCCGTCTACGCGCTCGGCGACTGCACCGTGAACACGGCGCTGTCGTCGCTCGGCCTCATCTACGTGCCGTTCTACCTCACCCAGGTCGCCGGCCTGGACGCGTGGCTCGCGGGTCTCGTGCCGTTGATCGGCCGCACCGTGGACGCGGTCACCGACCCGTTGATGGGGCGGATCTCCGACATGACGCGCTGGCGGGGTGGCCGCCGCCGGCCCTTCTTTCTGATCGGCGCCGTACCGCTCGGCGTGAGCTTCGCGCTGATGTGGATGGAGCCGCCGTTCGCCGGCCAGCTCGCGCGCTTCGCCTACTACTGCGGCGCCTACTGCACGATGAGCGTCGCGCTGACGGTGCTGTCCGTCCCCTACCTCGCGCTGCTTCCCGAGATGGCGCTCGAATACAACGCGCGCACCTCGCTCAACACGTTTCGCAACGTCGGGTCGCTCGTCGGCGTCTTCGCGGCGATCTCGATCCGCCCGGTGGCCACCCTCCTCGGCGGCGACGAGCCCGACTACACCGCCGCCGGAATCGTCTTCGGCGTGCTCGTCGCGCTGCCGTGGTTCGCGGTGTGGGCGGCCACGTTCGAGCGCCCCGAGTTCGCCGGGCGCGTCGCCCAGGAGCCCTTGCTGCAAGGTCTGCGGACGGTGGCCCGCCACCGCAACTTCAGCTTGCTGATCGGCATGTACCTGACCGGTCGCATCGCCATGGATCTCATCAGCGCGCTGATGATCCTCTACTTCACTTACTGGATCGGGCGGTCGGAGGACTTCGAGATCGCGATGGTGTTGTTCCTCACCGCCGTCATCGTCGCCCTCCCCTTCTGGCTGTACATCTCGCAGACCCGCGACAAGGCGACGGTCTTCAGCTTCGGCACACTGTGGTGGATGGGCGTGAGCGTCGCCTTCGTATTCGCGCAGCCCGATTGGCCGCGCTGGGTGCTGTTCGTCCTGCCGCCGTTCGCCGCCATCGGCTACGCCGTCGTCGACGTCATGCCGTGGGCGATGCTCGGCGACGCAATCGACGAGGACGACCTGGTGTCGGGTGAACGCCGCGAGGGCCTCTACAACGGCGTCTTCATGTTCCTGCGCAAGCTCGGCGGCGCCCTCGCCGTGTTCCTGCTGATGGGGATCCTCGACCTGGCCGGCTACGAGAAGGGCACGGAGCAGACCGAAACCGTGCGCCAGACGATCCGCGTCCTCACCATGGCCGCCCCCGTCTTCTTTCTTGGGATCTCGGTATGGTTCGCGCACGAGTATCCGCTGACACGGCGCGCGCATGAGGACATCTCGCGCCAGCTCGACGAGCGTCAGGCGCGCAACCGCTCTTGATCGGGCGCCGCCTCAGAGCGGCAGCTTCTTCATCGTGGTGAGCGCGAAGACCGCGAGCCGATCCTTGGCGTCGAAGAACTTCGTTTCGGCGAAGCACACCCGATTGCGCTCGCGCAGCATGCGGCTCTCGATCGCGAAGCCCGGGTCGGTGACCGGCTCGAA
>CALJUJ010000231.1 GCA_937975525.1 uncultured bacterium | reverse complement strand
TGACGAAGACGGCGTCCGGCAGCTGGTCGAACTTGCCTTGCGCCGGGTAGAAGGTGCGATCGAAGAAATTCTTGATCGCTCCCGCCATGGTGCCGAGGTTCTCGGGAGAACCGATCAGCAGAGCGTCGCAGGCGAGGAGATCGTCGATGCTCGCGGCGAAGGCGCGACGCAGAACGACGTCCACTCCGTCCTCGCTGGCGGCGGCCTCCCGGGCGGCTTCCGCCAGGCGCTGCGTCGTCCCTCCTTGCGAGTGATATACGATGAGTAGCCGCTTTCCCGCCACGTTCCGAGGGTAACGGCGCGACCCGGGAAGTGCCAGCGGCGCCGGCAGGAGGACGGTGGCGGCGCCGCTGGCGACGATCATTCGAACTTGGAGAAGCACTGCAACGTCGTGCCTGCTCGGTTGCCTTCGCAGACGAGCGCCTGGGTCGTGCACAGGTCGCCGACGACGATGGTTTGTCGCACCCGCGTCGGGGGGCCGCCGAGGGCAGTGGGGTCGAGGTGCAACGTCCACTGCGGATCGAGTCGATCGCCACGCCCCTGCAACATGAAGCGAACCTCGTTCAACGGGCGGCGGATCGTCGCCAGGCGCTGGGAGAACCGCCCCTTCGTCCACCCCGGGGCTCCGGGGACGGTACCGTTGCGGTTCTTGAACGACCATCGGGGCCGATCGTGCCGTCGCCCTGCCTGCACGAACGATTCGGGCGGAAGGATGGCGCGGAAGAGCGTCCCCGTGCAGCGCCCCGCCGGACAGTCGGCGGCAGCGGTGCACGACGCTCCGGCGTTGTCGCCCGCATCGCAGCGCTGCTCCCCCTGGTTGAACATGATCGCGGCGGTCTGCGGGTCGGGGTCGAGTTCGATGCCCGGGACCAGGCGCAACACGCCCCGTGTGCTCCACTTCGAATAGTTGTTGGGCTCGGAATCCGCTGGAACCTGGCGGCGCTGCTTCTGGAACCGCAAGGTGCGCACGAAGGTCGGAACGATGCGCGGACCGATCAGGCCCTCGCATTCGCGGGGTAGCGGAACCGATCCCGCCGTCTCTCGGCACGAGTTGTCGCAGCCGTCGTCGGCGACTGCGTTGGCGTCGTCACAGTCCTCGTCGTTCACTTGGGCGAAGCGGTCGAGGGTGCCGTTGCCGCAGCACCCTTCCCCGCTCGCGTGCTCGGCGCACTCGGCCGCTTCGGTGCACGCGGCGCCGCTGCGCGTGCAGCGACCGACGATTCGACATTCGGCATCACACGGACTCATAGGCAGGCCGTTGTAGCCGTCGCGATCGGGAGTCCCGAGGTCGCACTGCTCGGCGGGCGGATCGGTGATGCCGTCGCCGCAGAAGCAGTCGCCGTCGTTGCGTTCCTGGCAGCGGTCGCAGGCGTCGCCGACGCCGTCGGCGTCCCGATCGGCCTGCAAGCATCGTTCGCCGTCGCTGCAGTCGTGGCGACCCGCGCACGCGGTGCCGCTGACGCTGCACGTGGCGGGGTTGGCTACGTCGGGGCAGTTGTCGATGGGATCTGGAACCGCGTCGCCGTCGCCATCCCCGACCACGGCGATGGCCTGCAGCATTTCGCCACCGAGAGCACGCGAGCCGTCGAACCAGACTTCCGTATCGACGTCCGTTTGCGGGTTGAGAAAGTCGCGGCACGGGGCGGCGTCGCAATCGGTGTCGTCCAGGCATCGCCGGCCGATTGCGTCCGTGCACGTGCCGGCCGGGCCCATGCTGCCCCGACTGGCCAGTAGGTCTCGGCTCGGTTGATGTGCGGGCAGTGTCGCTTCGTTGCCGGCAGAGAACAGCAGCGTGCCGTGCAGGGCGCCGGCGTCCAGGTCCACGAGTGCGAGCGAGGTCGTACCGCCGTGGGTCCAGCTCCCTGTGGCGCCGGCGGAGACCCCGTCGCCGGCGACGGGGTCGTTGACCTCGCTGGCATCGTAGAACATCGCGTACGTGCATGCTTCGACGGTTCGTCCTTCCGACAGGTACGTGGGACGACAGCGGATGACGTCCTCAATGGCGATGTTCATTCCCGCGAGCTCGCCGGCGGAGAACGGCGTGAACAGGAGGTCGCACTCCTGCGGCTCGACGACGGCGTCGCCGTTCACGTCGCGGCAGAAGTCGGGAAGCAGTTGGATGGCTTCCATCAGACGGGCGCCGCCGTTGCGCTCGACCGCGTCGCCGTCGAGGAACAAGCGCCACTCGCCGCGAAGGTAGGGCAGCTCGCCGGTGTCGGGACGGCCGCTTTCGTCGGTGGGGACGAAGCGCACGAGGTCCTTGCGGTTGACCCCGGCGATGTCGGGGATGGAGTTGTCGGCGGCGGCGCGCATCAGGAGGCTACCGTCGGGGAGCACGTCGAGGGCGCGGATGGGAGCATCGAGCCCGGCGGCGCTGCCGTCGAAGAAGAGCGACCAAAGGCAGGCCGGGCCGTCGTCGTCGGTGACGGGCTGGCACATGGCCACGTCCTCGTTCTCGACGACGAGGCAACCGGGGCACTCGTCGTCGCGGTTGCAGCTCGAGCTCGGCGCATTCACGCAGACGCCGCCGCTGCAGCCCGAGCCCGGGTTGCAGAGAACGGCGCGGGATCGCGTGGCGACGAGCAGTAGTTGTGGTGAGGCAACGACGGCGTGGAGCGCCTCCGGTGCGGAGAGTGCGGCCAGGGCGCAAAGGAATCGGAGCCAGGTCATGGAAAGCCTCCTCGCTGGAATGATCCCAGTATGGATAAATGTTATACGTACTACAAGGCTCCTAGCGTTTCCGGTGGGCCTCGTCGCCGTGCGCGATCTGGCAGCGTCGACTTCCACCACGGGTGCCTTGCGCCGACGAGCTCCCATGATCCCCTTCCTCGCGGCCGGCCGTGGCTCGCTGCGATGTCCGTGGGGTTGGGTCTCTTCGGTTCGTCTACCCGCTTCGACGTCGAGCGACGACGCAAGGTCGGGCTGCCGGCTCTCGTTCGGTTGCGCGGATTGCGCTAGACACCGGAGATTACCTCGACGACACCATGAGCCGTCCCTCCATCGACATCGCCGGCGCGCGGCAGAACAACCTCAAGAACGTCGACGTGCGCCTGCCGGTCAACGCGCTCACGGTCGTCACCGGACCGTCGGGGTCCGGGAAGTCGACGCTGGCCTTCGACGTTCTCTACGCCGAAGGGCAGCGTCGCTACGTCGAGAGCTTTTCCGCGTACACGCGTCAGTTCCTCGATCGCATGGACAAGCCGCAGGTCGATCGCATCGAGGGAATTCTGCCGGCGATCGCCATCAGCCAGGGGAACAGCGTCAAGACGTCGCGATCGACGGTCGCGACGATGACCGAGCTCCACGACCACCTCAAGCTGCTGTTCGCCAAGATCGGCGTTCTGCACTGCTCCGGCTGCGGCCAGCCGGTGCGCCCCGACACGGCGGAGTCGGTGGGTCGCGCGATCCTCGCCGAGCCGGAGGGCACCCGCGTGCTCGTCACCTTCGAGGCGCCGTTGCCCGAGGGGCTTCCGTGGGCAGAGGTACGGGCGGGGTTGCAGCGCGCCGGCTTTCGGCGCGTGCTGGTCGCCGGCGAGACGCGGTCGCTGGAAGACGTCGAGCGGGTATCGTCGGCGCAGCTCACCGTCGTCGTCGATCGAATCGCCGTCCGCAAGGACCAGCGCGGGCGCCTGGTCGACTCGCTCGAGCAGGCTTTTCGCTTCGGCAAGGGACGTGCGGTGCTCGTCTATCCGGACCGCGACCAT
>CALJUJ010000230.1 GCA_937975525.1 uncultured bacterium | reverse complement strand
GATACGGCGACCACCGAGAGCTACACTCTTTCCCTACACGACGCTCTTCCGATCTTCGGCAGCACCCTCTACGCCGCCATCGGCGACCAACTCGGCATCATCGACCGCGCCAGCGGTACCTTCACCGCTCGCAGCGCCAGCTTCGGCCAGGGCGACCCGGGCGCAGTCGACTTCGACGACGTCCGCGGCCTCGCCTACGACCACGACAACTTCGTCATGTACGCGAGCAACCGCGAGCCCGGCGCCGACGACGTGTTGTTCATCGCCGGCCTCGTCACCGGCGCTCACGTGCCACTGCAGTTCAATGGTGCCACCGACGACTACGTCACCATCAGCGGCGGCAGCTGCGCTTCGCCGATCGACATCGAGGCGCTGGCGATCCTACCCAGCGGCGCAGTGCTCTACGCGAGCGACGGTGACGAGCTCGTGACGATCGATACGTTGACCGGAACCTGCAACGTCGTCGGCGCCTTCGGTGGCTTCGGCCCGGCGATCACGATCACCGGCATGGGCTTCGACGACAACGGCGACTTGTACGGCACCGACACCAGCCAATTCTACTCGATCGACATCGGCACCGGCGCCGCCGCCGCCATCGGCGGACCGCTCGCGGTCGGCAGCGACTATCGCGCCCTCGATTGCCCGTTGGTCGTGCCGGACGCCCTGTTCCGCATCGATCCGGCGAGCGGATCCTACGTACCGCTCGAATTCGCTTTCGAAACCGCCGACTACGCGCTGATCGAAGGCGGCGGCTGCGGCACCGAGGTCGAAGCCCTGGCCTACGACCAGTTCAACGACGTGCTGTTGGGCATCGACGGCACCAACGACCGCCTCATGGACATCGACCTCGAGGATGGGTTCTGCAGCAACGCCGTGCCGAACCCGCTCGGCACCAGCGACATCGTCTCGATGACCTACGCGGAGGCCACCAACGAGGTGTACGCCGCCGGAACTTCGGATCTCTACACGATCGACCGTACTGGCGGTGCCGCGACCGTGTCGTCCGGCCTGACGGCAGGCACAAACTACGAGGCCCTCGAGTGCCCGACGACGGGGTGCCGCCTCGTCGTGCGCAAGCGGCACATCGGCGTGCCGTTCGCCGGCCAGGACATCACCTATCGACTCTTCTGGCTCAACCCCTGCCAAGGCGTGACGTTCACCAACGTCGTGCTCACCGACGAGTTGCCGACGGGCCTCGATCTGGTCTCTGCCGCTTCGACCTCGGCGACCGTGCAAAGCTCGGGCGACACCGTCACCCTCACCGACGCCTTCGTCGCCAAGGGCCCGGCCGAGTTCGGCACGCTGCGCGCCAACATCACCGCAGGCGTCGGATCGCGCGTCACCAACACGATCACCTTGCGTGACAACTTCGGCCGCGAGTTCACCTCCTCGGACACGATCCGGGTGCGCGAGCCGCGCACCCGCGCGTCCCTCTCCCTTCACGCCCAGGGCAAGTCGGCCCCCGGCAAGACGGTTACCTACACCATGCGCTACAAGGACATCGCCGCGACCAACGAGCTCACGGCAACGCTGCCCGACGACGTCGACATCGTCACGATCTTTCCCGATCCGACGAGCCTCGTCGGCAACGTGCTGACCTGGTCGAACCTGCCGACCCCCTCCGGCGGTGCCCGCGTGCGCACACGCGTCAGCGACGACGTGACGACTTCCACCGTGTTGACGGCCACGGCGACGATGACGGACAGCGCCGGCGCCGATTTGACCAGCGCGCGGGATACCGTCGTGACGATCGTCGCCAGCAAGACCGAGATCGAGACCCCGCCGGCATCGATCTCCCTCGCTGCCGCTCCGCGCGTGCCCGCCGGGCTGGTCACGACCATTTCGCTCAAGTACGCGAACGTGCAGGGGACGGGATCCGTGGACCTCGTGCTCCCGGCAGAGATGACGCCGACGCAGACGATCCCGCAGGCACAGGTCGCCGGCAACGTGGTGAGCTGGTCCGATATCGACGCGGGAACCGGGGCGCTCCGCGCAAAGGTCTTGCTGAGCTCGTCGGCGACCCCGGGTGCGGTTCTCACCGTGACCGCGAATCTCACCGACAGCGTGAGCGGCACGAGCAGCGACAGCGTCCAGATCACCGTCCGCGATTGAACCACGAGCGTCGCCCGGGCGACGCTCGACTCGAACTTACCCCCGTAGACAACCTTGCTGGAGGTGGCTCCCGTGATGGCATTCCAGGGAAAGCCGCGAATCATCGCATTTTCGTTTCTCGCCACGACCCTCTGGGTTGCGACCGCCGCGACGACGGCTGGCGCCCAGAGTGTGTCCGAGTTTCCCCTACCGACGATGGCGAGCAGCCCCTTCGGCATCGCCAGCGGACCGCTCGACCGCCTGTGGTTCACCGAGTTCGCCGCGAACAAGGTGGGCAACGTCACGACCGCGGGCGACGTCACCGAGGTCGCCGACGTCAGTAGCGGGCCCGGCAACATCGTCGAAGGCCCGGACGGCAACCTCTGGTTCACCGTCATCAACGCCAATCGCATCGGCCGACTGACGCCGGCTGGCGCGCTCACCGAGTTCCCCGTGGGCATCGATGGCTGCAAGCCGTTCGACATCACGGTCGGCGACGACGGTAACCTCTGGTTCACCTGCCCGGGGACGTCCGACATCGGGCGCATCACCACCGCAGGCGTCGTCAGCTCGGTCGCGATTCCGTCGGCGCTGAGCAACCCGCGCGGCATCACCGCCGGCCCCGATGGCAACATCTGGTACACCGGCTTCGACAACGGCACGGTCGGACGCGTCGCCATCGACCCACCGCACGCGATCATCGAGATCGCGCTGCCGCCGGGCGCGCAACCGCAAGACATCACCGCCGGCCCCGACGGCAACCTCTGGCTCACCGAGTCGGGCGCCGACCGCATCGGCCGTCTGTCGCCGGTGCCGCCGTACTCCCTGACCGAGTTCTTCGTGGGCGGCAGCGCCAACGTCTACAGCATCACGCCGGGAGCCGACGGCAACTTGTGGTTCAGCGACTTCACGGCCAACCAGGTGGGACGGATCACGCCGGGCGGCGTCGTGACGACCTTCCCGCTGCCTGCGGGCAGCGCCACCAGCGGCATCGCCAGCGGCCCCGACAACAACATCTGGTTCACGCTGTACTTCCGCAACCGCCTCGCGCGCATCGCCCCCGTCGGCCCGACTCCGACGCCGACCGACACGCCCACCGCGACGGAGACCCCGACTTCGACGGCGACCAGCACGCCGACCCAGACGCCGACCGACACGCCCACCGCAACGCCTTCGGCCACGACCACCGCCACGCCAACGGCCACCGCAACCGACACACCGACGGCAACCCCCAGCCATACCCCGACCGCGAGCCCGACGGCGACACCAACGCCGACGAGTACACCGACGAGCACGGCCACGCCCACGGCGACCG
>CALJUJ010000229.1 GCA_937975525.1 uncultured bacterium | reverse complement strand
GAGCTCCTGACCGTCGCCCGCGCGGGCCTCGTCGAAGCCGGTGTCGCGGCCGACGAGGCCGATGCCCAGCTCGGCGTCTGCGCCGCGCGCGTCGCCGTCCGGGCAAGCGGCGCCGCATGGCAACGACGAACCCTCGATCGGCTCGAGATCCGCCGTTCGCGGGAGGCCGCTCTCGCCGACATGCTCTCGAGGTACCTCGACTTGTCGGCTGGCGACGAGCCGGTGCATGCGTGGCCGGAGGGGGAGTGAGGTGGAAGGCGACTGGACGCTGCGGCATCGATCGGACCCGAACGGTCTCGCATTGGCGCACGGCGACCTCGAGTTCTTGCAGTCTCTCGGAGGCCCGACCGCGATCACCATTCGCGGCGCCGACCCTACGCGCTGCCGGGCGGTGGTGACGCTCCTGCACGGCAACGAGCCGTCGGGGCAGCGGGCCCTGCGGCGTTGGCTGGGCGAAGGCGTGACGCCGGCGACCGACCTCCTGGTGATCTTCGGCAACGTCGCCGCGGGGCGCATCGGCGAGCGCCTGCTGCCCGGAGGCAGGGACATGAATCGCTGCTTTCTGCCTCCCTACGAAGGCGCCGAAGCCAGCGTCGCGAAGCAGATTCTCGAGGCGATCGCGGCACGGCCACTGGAGGCTCTCCTCGATCTGCACAACAACACCGGCCACAACCCGGCCTACGGCGTCGGCGTCGACGACCGCGCCGAGCGCGTCGGCCTGGTCAGCTTGTTCGGGCGCAAGTTCGTCTACAGTGACCTGCACCTGGGCTCGCTGATGGAAGCGCTGCCGCCGGAGCTTCCGGCCGTGACGATCGAGTGTGGGCGCGCCGGCGACCCCGGGGCCGACGAGATCGCCTTCCAGGGACTACGGCGATTCGTCGATGCGGACGACCTCATCGGCGCAACCCGCAACCGGGCGGCGAACATCGAGATCCTGGAGCGCCCGGCGCGAGTCTGTCTGCGCTCCGGCGCGGGCATCGCCTTCGCCGAACGGCGGCGGCCCGGAGCCGGCTTGACGATGGCGCTCGACATCGACCGGCACAACTTCCAGTGCATCCCGGCGGGCGAGGTCGTCGGCTGGCTCGACCCGGATCTGCCCTGGCCTCTGTTCACGGTGGACGCGCGCGGCGACGACCTGTCGCGGAATTGGTTCGGACTCGACGGCGACTTCCTGCGCACGCGCGTCGACATGGTGCCGATCATGATGACCACCGATCCGCAGATCGCGCGCCAGGATTGCCTGTTCTACGTCGTCCACCCGCGCCCTCGACGCGGCGACGCTCCGGACACCGATTCCCGTATCTAGGAATCCGCCTCCGGCGTACCTAGCACTTCTGGCAAGCAGGGAGATCGATCTGCTGCGCGTCCTTGGGCGACGCTTCGGCACGCTTCACGCATTGCTTGCGGTTACCGGAACTACCGAGAAGTCGACGACGAAACTCGTCTCAGGTCGGAAGGGAGACCCATGACGCAGAAGCGAACGGTGACGGTGGATGGCAACGAGGCGGTCGCGTCGGTCGCTCATCGTGTGAGCGAGGTGGTCGCGATCTACCCCATCACACCGGCGTCGCCGATGGGCGAGCTGGCGGACGAGTGGTCGGCCCAGGGCCGTACCAACGTCTGGGGCACGGTGCCGCTGGTCACGGAGATGCAGTCGGAGGGGGGTGCGGCTGGTGCGGTGCACGGCGCCGTGAAAGCCGGCGGGCTGTCGGCGACCTTCACGGCGTCGCAGGGCTTGCTGCTGATGGTGCCCAACATGTTCAAGATCGCCGGCGAGTTGACGCCGTTCTGCATGCACGTCGCCGCACGCACGGTGGCGACGCATGCGCTGTCGATCTTCTGCGACCACTCCGACGTCATGGCGGCACGCTCCACCGGCTTCGCCCTGCTGGCCTCGGGGTCGGTGCAGGAAGCGCACGACATGGCGGCGATCGCCCACGCCGCAACGCTACGCTCGCGGGTTCCGTTCCTGCATTTCTTCGACGGCTTTCGCACCTCGCACGAGCTCGCCCAGATCGACCTTCTCAGCGACGATGACCTCCGCTCCCTCCTCGACGAGGAGGCGATTCGCGCACATCGGGCACGCTCGCTCACGCCCGATCGGCCGGTGCTGCGCGGTACGGCGCAGAACCCCGATACGTTCTTTCAGGCGCGGGAAGCCTGCAATTCCTTCTATGCCGCGTGTCCGCAGATCGTCGCCGAGGAAATGGACCGCTTCGCCGCGCTCACGGGACGCGCCTATCGGCCGTTCGACTACGTCGGCCACCCAAAGGCGGAACGGGTCGTCGTGCTCATGGGTTCCGCTGCGGAAACGGCGCACGAAGCCGTCGATCGACTCGTCGCCGAAGGCGAACGCGTCGGCGTCGTCAAGGTTCGGCTGTTGCGGCCGTTCGACGTGTCCGCTTTGGCGGCGGTACTGCCCCCGACCGTGGAGCGCGTGAGCGTCCTGGACCGCACCAAGGAGCCGGGTGCGGTCGGTGAGCCGCTCTACCTCGACGTCGTCGCAGCGCTGCGCGAGGCGCACGCGACCGGGGCCATCGAATGCGAGCCGCTCGTGGTCGGCGGGCGCTACGGTCTGTCGTCGAAGGAGTTCACGCCGGCGATGGTGCGCGCCGTGCTCGACGATCTCGCGGCAGCGACGCCGCGCCGCCACTTCACCGTCGGGATCGTCGACGACGTGACGCACGAATCGCTGTCGTTCGATCCGAACTGGGAGGTCGAGCCGGAAGGCGTCGTGCGCGCCGTGTTCTTCGGCCTCGGGGCCGACGGCACCGTCGGGGCGAACAAGAACTCGATCAAGATCATCGCCGAGCAGACCGGGCTCAACGCGCAGGGGTATTTCGTCTACGACTCGAAGAAGTCGGGTGCGGTGACCATCTCGCACCTGCGCTTCGGGCCCGAGAAGATTCGCTCGAGCTACCTCGTGCGCAGCGCGAGCTTCGTCGCCTGCCACCAGTTCAACTTCCTCGAGCGCTACGACGTCGTCGGCTACGCGGAGCCGGGGGCAACGCTGTTGTTGAACGCACCGTTCGCCGCCGATCAGGTCTGGTCGCGGCTACCACGCGAGGTGCAACAGGAAGTTCTCGACAAGCGGCTGCGCGTGTTCTCGATCGACGCGTACAAGGTCGCCGGCGAGGCGGGCATGGGGCGGCGCATCAACACCGTCATGCAGACATGCTTCTTCGCCGTTTCCGGAGTACTGCCGCGCGACGAGGCGATCGGTCACATCAAGCAGGCCATTCGCAAGACCTACGAGCGCAAGGGCGAGTCGATCGTCGAGCGCAATTGCGCCGCCGTCGACCAGACCCTCGAGCACCTGCACGAAATCGACGTTCCCGCGGAAGTCACGGCGACCAGCGTGAGACCGCCGACCGTCCCGGCCGAGGCGCCCGACTTCGTCCAGCGGGTCACGGCGGTCATGTTGGCGAATCGCGGTGACGATCTGCCGGTGAGCGCGTTCCCGGTGGACGGCACCTGGCCGGTGGGAACGACGCAGTGGGAGAAGCGCAATATCGCGCTCGAGATCCCGGTGTGGGATCCGAGCATTTGCATCCAGTGCAACAAATGCGCGCTGGTCTGCCCGCACGCGGCGATTCGCGCCAAGGTGTATCCGCCCGCGGCACGTGCCGGCGCGCCCGAAACCTTCAAGGCCGTAGCCTACAAGGGGCACGACTTCGAAGGTGCCGACTATACGATTCAGGTCGCTCCGGAGGACTGTACGGGCTGTCAGCTTTGCGTCCGCGTGTGCCCGGCCAAGGACAAGAGCAATCCGCGGCACAAGGCGATCGACATGATGCCGCAGCCGCCGCTGCGCGATGACGAGCGCGACAACTACCGGTTCTTCCTCGATCTGCCGGAAGCAGACCGCGGCCAGGTCCGCCCCGACGTCAAGAGCACGCAGTTCCTCCAACCTCTGTTCGAGTACTCCGGGGCGTGTTCCGGATGTGGCGAAACGCCGTACGTGAAGCTGCTCACGCAGCTCTTCGGTGATCGG
>CALJUJ010000228.1 GCA_937975525.1 uncultured bacterium | reverse complement strand
CCACGTTGAGCTGCAACATCTGGTCCTCGCGCTCCCACTCGGCCTCGGCGAAGGGTCCGTAGACGCCGAAGCCGGCGTTGTTGACGAGCACGTCGACGTCGATGCCGGCGCCGGCGAGGTCTGCGGCGAGGGCGACTCGCGCCTCGGGCTGTGCCAGATCGGCCGCGACGATGCGGGTGCGTATGCACCGTTCCTTCTCGAGCCGCTGGGCAGGGGCCTCGAGAGGGTCTCTGCTACGGGAAACCAGCAGGAGTTTGGCGCCGCGTTCAGCGAGGATCTCGGCAAAGTCGACGCCGAGCCCGCTCGAAGCTCCGGTGACGACCGCCCACTTGTCGATCAGTTCGCTCATCTCGTGTTCCTCCGTCCGCGTGCCGCGCACCACGCGCCGCCCCCCTACCTACATCCGAGCCGCGGCGTGCATGCAAGCCCGACCGCCCGCAAGCCCCGTACAAGACACCCAGCACAACCCGATTCAAAGCCGGGTTCAAGACACCCACGAGTTCCGTTCAAGACACCCATGTCTACGATGCCTACGCAGGCAACCCGCGACCGAACCGGAGTAGACGATGGCGAAGACACCTACGACTCTCGACAGTTCATTCGAGATGGCATCGTCCCAAGTCGTCCCAAGACGTCCATCGCAAGGCCTTCGAGACGAACTCCCGTTCTGAGTGTCGTTTGTCGCGAGTTGCTTCAGACTCGCAGCCGCGGGACCGGGTTTTGCAGCGCATTGTGGATTGCGTTAGCTTTGTAACATTGGCAGCCTGGAGACATGGCAAGCCCGCGCTACTCCCAGATCGACATCGAGGCCACTCCCTACTACCACTGCATCAGCCGCTGCGTGCGCCGCGCCTTCCTCTGTGGCCAGGACGAGGTCTCGGGGCGGAGTTTCGATCACCGCAAGGGCTGGGTGGCCGAACGTGTCGCCTGGCTAGCCTCGGTCTTCGCCATACGCGTTTGCGCGTACGCCATCCTGAGCAATCATTTCCACCTCGTCCTCCGGATCGACAGCGAAATGGCGCGAGCCTGGGACGACGACACGGTGGTCCGTCGCTACAAGCAACTGTTCCGCAGCATCGAGGATCCTCGCAAGCAGCTCTCTCCGGCTAGGGCTGCCGCACGCATCCACTGCTGGCGGGCGCGGCTTGCCGATCTCAGCTGGTTCATGCGCTGCCTGAACGAGGCGGTCGCACGGCGAGCCAATGCCGAGGACGGCTGCACAGGTCGCTTCTGGGAGGGTCGCTTTCGAAGCCAAGCGCTACTCGACGAAGCAGGGCTGCTCACCTGCATGAGCTACGTCGATCTCAACCCAATGCGGGCCGGTATCGCAAGGAGCCTCGAAGAATCAGAATTCACGTCAATTCGGCAGCGGATTGCGCAGCACGCCGAAGAGATCGCCGACCGCTCTCCAGTGCACGGGCCACGGGGTAGGACATCTTCCAACTCGTTGCCCGATCTAGTTCCGTTCGCGGATGCTGAGCCCGCCCCGAGCGCAGAGACTTTGCCACTTGTGCTATCCGACTACGTCGATCTCCTGCGGGCGACCGGGACGGCGGTCGGTGCGCTCGAGCCTACGGCCTCGCTGCCCCGCGCCGCCGCTCGGACCTTGGATCGGGCGGGTATCGCGCCGGAACACTGGCTCGAGACTGTACGCTTCTACCACAGGCAGTTCTTCACGATGGTTGGATGCGTGCACGCGATCGACGTCTACTGCGGCCGAACCGATCGAAGCCGCGCGAAGGGCCGCAGGTGGGCCGCACGCGCTTTTCGCGCTACGGCTTGAGGACTCTTTCGTGCTCTGACGATTCCGGGCTTGCTCTAGCACGACATCGCCGCACTTGGCTCCAGGCACTTGCAGTTCCCTGGATGCCACTCTCGCAGGAAGTGAATCCAACGCGGCATTCCCCCTTCTTCCTCCCACTTTGCATCACGGGGCCTTCATCGCGTCGTCCCAATGCTGAGCGCGTGACGGGGCGTTCCTTCGAACACTCCGTCGTTCATCAGAATCGAGAGCCTCATTTGATGATTCGTTGAGAACCCGCTGCGACCTTGCTTGCTGCGATTGATGGGTGTCTTGGTGCGCTCTTTGGTGGGCTCATCTTGGCGGGCTCATTGGTGGGATGGGGAATTTGGTCCGCAAAGACTTGGTGGAGCTTGGATGTTGGATGTCTTGGAGAAGTTGGAGAAGTCGGAGAAGCTCTCTAGAGAAGCTCTTCTTGGAGAAGCTTGTTGGCGAAGCTTGCAGAGAAGTGGAGAAGCTTGCTTGGAGAAGCCGCTTGGAGAGGTCGATGGATTGGACTCGCCCCGGGGTGTAGCCGCGTTCGCTTCAACGAGCTCGAGCCGTGGACCCGCCCACCATCAGAGCGTAGAGACGACGGCGATGGGTTCAACGTGAAGGTAGTGCCGTGCAGTTGCATCGATCCTCCGGAAACTTCTGGCTCGGATTCGGGCTCGCCACGACGACCATGCTGCTGTGGGCGTCGCTGCCGATCGCCCTGAAGCTGCTCCTCGCACACCTCGATGCGACGTCGATCATTGCCGCGCGCTTCGCCATCGCCAGCCTTTTGCTGGGTGTCATCTTGCTGGGGCGGGGGCGGCAGCCGCGCTTTGGCGAGCTGCGTGGAGGCCGCTGGATCCTGCTCGTGGTCGCCACTACCTTCCTCGCTGGCAACTACCTGTTCTACATGCTCGGTCTCGACCGAACGACGGCCGCCAACGCCCAGGTCCTCATCCAACTCGCTCCGCTGCTGCTAGCCCTTGGGGGAATCTTCGTCTTTCGCGAGCACTTCGTGCGCCTACAATGGGTCGGCTTCGCCATTCTCGTCGCCGGCCTCGTGTTGTTCTTCTGGGATCAAGTTCAGGCCTTCGTCGATTCCTTCGACCGGTATGTCTCGGGCTCGTCG
>CALJUJ010000227.1 GCA_937975525.1 uncultured bacterium | reverse complement strand
GCGACGCCGCCGATCACCACACGCTGCTGGTGCTGGAGACACCGGAAGCGAAGCTCGGCCATGCCGCATGGGAGGTGCACGACTTCGACGATCTCATGGTCGGCCACGATCACCTCGGCAGGACGGAGGGTTACCGCCACTACTGGGGGATCGGGCGTCATGTTCTCGGCGGGCAGATCTTCGACTATTGGAAAGACCCGCTCGGATTCACGGTCGAGCACTGGACCGACAGTGATCTCCTGACCGCGGAGGTTCCGGCCGGGTCGCACCTGATCTTCGACGCGCTCAACCAGTGGGGGCCCAATCCGCCTCCGGATCTCGATTTTTGAGGAGTTGAGATGGATCTCGGAATTCGCGGTCGCCGCGCGATCGTCAGCGCAGCGAGCAAGGGACTGGGAAAGGCGTGTGCGCTGTCGTTGGCGCGTGAGGGCGTCGATCTCACGATCAATGCCCGTGACGAAGCCGTGCTCGAGAAGGCGGCGGCGGAGATTCGAGAAGCGACAGGGGTAGAAGTCACCGTCGTCGCCGGAGACATTGGAGCCGACGGCACGCGCGCGCGGTTGCTCGCTGCCTGTCCGGAGCCCGACATCCTGGTCAACAACAACGGTGGCCCACCGCCGGGGCGCTTCCAGGACTGGGACCGAGATGCATGGCTTGCCGCGTGTGAGGCCAACATGCTTTCTCCACTGCTACTGACGCGGGAGGTCATCGATGGAATGGTCGGGCGGCGATTCGGGCGCATCGTCAACATCACGTCGGCGATGGTGAAGACTCCGCTGTCGCCGATGGGGCTGTCCGTCGCAGCGCGCGCCGGGCTCACGGCGGTGGCCAAGGCGTTGTCGCGCGATGTTGCGGCCGCCAACGTCACGATCAACAACCTCCTCCCCGAGCGTATCGACACGGATCGGCAGCGGTCGATGGCCGAGCTCGGGGCTGCGATCAAGGGGACGACGATCGAGGAAGAATACGAAGCGATCGCGGCCACGATCGCTGCCAGGCGCCTCGGTCGTCCGCACGAGGTTGGTGATGCCTGCGCCTTCCTTTGCAGTGCTCAGGCGGGCTTCATCTCGGGGCAGAACCTTCAGATCGACGGCGGTTCGTACGCCGGCGTGTTCTAGGAGCGGTCCGCATGGATCCCAACGAAACGACCGTACTCATCGTCGGTGCGGGTCCAACCGGCATGACGGCGAGCCTGGCCCTCACCCGTTTAGGAGTCCCGCACAGATTGGTGGAGAGACGAGCCGATCCGCTGCGGGCTCCGGCCGCCCATGCGGTGAATGCCCGTACCTTCGAAGTATTCCGCCAACTCGGTGCGAACATGCGAGCGATCGACTCGATCTGTGCGCCCGTGGAAGATGCGGGCTTCGTCTATTGGGTGGGCAAGCTCGGCGATGAACCGTTCGAGCGCGTTCCCTACGAGCGCCAGGGGGACGAAGTGCTGGCGGTCACGCCGACACCACTTCGCAACTTGTCACAGCACAAGTTGGAGCCGGTCCTGCTCGAATCGTTGTCGGCAGCCGGTGCGCCGAAACCCGAGTTCGGCGTCCAGTGGCTTGACGCCGTGCAGGACGCGCAAGGGGTCGTTTCGCGTGTTCGCAGCGGAGATGGCCACGAGATCGAGATACGTAGCCGCTATCTGCTCGCTGCCGACGGCGCGGGCAGCCCGATTCGCAAGTGGTTGGGGATCGAGCCGATCGGGCCGCAGCGTATTCAGAGCTTCGTGATGATTCATCTGGAGGCCAACTTCCGCACGGTCGTCGGCGCTCATCCGGGCGTGCTGTACTGGGTGTGTGATCCGGACGTGGCCGGGACCTTCGTCGCCCACGATATCGACCGGGAGTGGGTCTTCATGCAGCCATGGGATCCGGAAACGGAGTCGGTCGACGACTACGACCGGGAGAGATGTGCCGGGATCGT
>CALJUJ010000226.1 GCA_937975525.1 uncultured bacterium | reverse complement strand
CTCGTCGCTGGCGCCGGCCACCGACGCGGCGGGCGCCCGGCTCACCGCGTCAGGATCACGGGGCAGGGGGCATTGCGCAGGACGAACTCGGTGGTGCTGCCGAGCACCATCTCGAGGAGTCGCGCTTGGCCGTAGGCGCCGATGAACAGTAGATCGAACGCGCCCGTTTCGATCGTGTCGACGATGCCCTCAGGGGCTGGCCCCGTGCGCACCTCGAATTGCACCTCGAGGTCGTAGCCATCGAAATACCCGCGTGCCGCCGCGATCGTGCGCTCCGCCTGTTCTTCGTCGTCGGCGATGCTGAGGACCGTGAGCGGTAGGCCTAGCGATACGCACCATTCGGCGGCAGCGTGCATGGCCGCCGCCGCGCGCTCGCTTCCGTCGAACGCGAGCAGGACCGATGCAGGCTCGCGAAATGCCGGCGGCGTCACGAGCACCGGCGTCGTGCACTTGCGCGTGACGCTTTCCGTAGTGCCGCCGAGCAGCCCGGTGGTGAAGCGTTCATTGACTCCGCGGTGGCCGATGACGACGAGGTCGGAGGTGCGGCCACGCTCGGCGATCTCGTTGCCGACGATACCCATGGCGAGCACCGCGTCGCTGCGGACGCCGGCTTCACGGGCGCGGGTCTCGAACTCCTCGAGCAGCACCTTGCCGCGCTGGTGCAGCGCTTCCCGCATCTTGGTCGAGAAGTCGAGGTAGGGTTCGAAGCCCAACGAGCCGGAGACGTCGTGGAGAAACGATCCCTCAATCGAGACGATGTCGACGACGTGCAGGCCGACGACCAGGGCGTCCAGCCGTTCGGCGAGCCAGAGGGCGTAGCGCTCGGCGACGCCCGAGTGCTCGGATCCATCCAGTCCAAGGAGTACGGTCTTGATCATCGCGGAACCGTTCCTATCACCGGCCGATTCGCGCGTCCAAGTGAGGGTGCGGTGGTGTCGCGTGTCCGGGGCGGGGAGCATATACAAGATGCAGGGGCTCCTCTAAACAAGATCCGTGGCAGGGTTGGCGAAGAAGAAGCCGCGCATCGATCCGCGCGAAGAGGCACTGCTCGAAGAGCTCAAGAAGCTTGCAGCCGCGCTCGGGTTCGAGGTGCGCCAGGAGAAGCTGCTGCGCGAGGTCGGGTACCGCGTTCGTAGCGGCAGTTGCCGCATCCACGAATCGAACGTGATCCTCCTCGACCGCACACTGCCGACGGCGCAGCAAATCGACGTGCTGGCCGACGAGCTCGCCGGCCAGCCACTCGATGACGTGTACGTTCCGCCGGACGTGAGGCAGCTGCTCCACGGGCAGGCCTGAGGGTTCGGGGGAGCCGATGGCCGCAGGCGAAGCCGTCACCGCGAAGGAGCGGTTCGAAATCTTCAAGCAGCATCTCCGCAAGTCGGGGCTGAAGTCGACGTCGCAGCGCGACGTCATCGCCAAGGTGTTCTTCGCCAACGACCGGCACAGCAGCGTCGAAGAACTCTACAACGAAGTGAAAGAGGTCAATGCGCGCATTGGCTACGCGACCGTGTATCGCACGATGAAGCTGTTGACCGAGTGCGGGCTTGCGGTCGAGCGGCACTTTCGCGATGGCGAAGCTCGTTACGAGCGGGCGGAGGAAGCGCACCACGACCACCTGATCTGCGAGTCGTGCGGCAAGATCGTCGAGTTCGAGGAAGAGCAGATCGAGAAGCTGCAACGCGAGGTGGCGCGGCGATCCGGTTTCGAGCTGCGCGGACACAAGATGGAGCTCTACGGTCTCTGCCGAGACTGTCGGCAACCGGCAGCCGCACGCGGCTGAAGCATCTGCCGGGTCGGAGGTGGATTCGTGCGGACGATGATGGTTCGGCGCCTCGAGGGCCCCGCGGCGCTCGAGCCCGTCGAACGTCCCGACCCCGTGCCCGGGCCCACCGAGGTGCGCATCGACGTCCACGCTTGCGGCTGCAACTTCGGCGACCTGCTGATCGTCGCCGGCAAGTACCAACTGAAGCCCGAGCTACCGTTCGCGCCGGGGAGCGAGGTGTGCGGCGTCGTCCGCGACGTTGGCGCGGCGGTGGATGCGATTCGGCCGGGTCAGCGTGTCTTCGCGGTTCTGCCCTGGGGCGGCTACGCGTCGGTCGTCGCGGTCGAAGCCGCGCGCGTGGTGGAGATCCCGGAGGCGATGAGCTTCGTCGAGGGTGCGGCCTTCGGAGTAGCCTATCA
>CALJUJ010000225.1 GCA_937975525.1 uncultured bacterium | reverse complement strand
AATTGCCGGGGCCGAAGCGCTGGGCGGATAAGGATCGAGACCAACGAGGAGTGCCTGGCGAAAGCGAGCCGAGCCGCCGCAGCGGCAAAGAACGAATCGAAGCCCGGGCGCAAGCGCTCCGGAGCAAAGCGCCGGGGCCCACGCCACCGGGTGTGCGCCTTCGCGTCGCCGGCGACGGTGGAGAGCCAGGGCACGATTCGCCTCGAGCGTGGCAAGGGCGCATTCGTCTGGGACGACCACGGCCGTCGCTACATCGACGGGCTGTCTTCGTTGTGGAACGTGAACGTCGGCCACGGGCGCAAGGAGGTCGGCACCGCCGTCGCCGCGCAAACACGCCGGCTGCAGTTTGCGCCGACCTTGCTCGGATTCTCCTCGGAACCGGCGGAGCGGCTGGCGACGAAGATCGCCAAGCTCGCTCCCAAGGGGCTCGACCGAGTGCTGCTCACGTCGGGCGGCTCGGAAGCGAACGAGTCGGTCATCCGCCTCGTGCGCCTGTACTGGCGGCTGCGCGGGCGCCCCGACAAGATCCAAATCGTCGCCCTGGAGCGCGCCTACCACGGCTCGTCGACCGGGGCCGCCAGCCTGACCGGCATGCCGAACTTCCACCAGCACTACGAACCGCTCATGCCGGGCGTGCTGCGCATTCCGCGCCCCTATTGCTACCGCTGCGAGCTCGGCAAGGACCCAGCCGATTGCGGGCTCGCCTGTGCGGACGAGCTCGAACGCGTCGTCGCCCGCGAGGGCGCCGATCGCATCGGCGCCCTGATCGTCGAGCCGGTACAGGGGGTCGGCGGCGTCATCGTGCCGCCGGACGACTATCTGCCCCGGCTGCGCGAGCTGTGCACCAAGCACGACATCCTGATGATCACCGACGAGGTCATCACCGGCTTCGGCCGACTGGGGGCGCGCTTCGGCGCCGAGCGCTACGGCATCGTCCCCGACATGATCTCGTTCGCCAAAGGTGTGACCAGCGGCTACCAGCCCCTCGGCGGCGTGATCCTGAGCGAAGACATCTTCCGCGTCCTGCTCGAGCAGGGACCGGAGTTCGCCCTGCACCACGGCTTCACGTACTCGGGACACCCCGTCGCCTGCACTGCCGCGCTCGCCAACCTCGACATCCTCGCCGGCGAGAAGCTGATCCAGCGCGTCGCCAAGCTCGAGCCCTACTTCGCCGACAAGCTCGAGGCCCTGCGCCGCCACCCGATCGTCGGCGACGTTCGCCACGTCGGCATGATGGGAGCCGTCGAGCTCGTCCGCGACCGCTCCACGAAGGAGTCGTTCAGCGCGGCGGAAGCCGTGCCCAAGCGGGTGCGCGACGCGTGCCTCGCCCGCGGCGTCATCCTGCGGGCGAGCCCCGAGAACGTTTCGATCTGCCCGCCGTTCGTCATCAAACGCAAAGATCTCGACACGCTGTTTCAGGTGCTCGATCGATCGATCGCCGAGGTTGCGGAGCAGCTCCGCGATGAGGGTGCGATCGCCGCAGACGACTCGGTCGAATGTCCGGCGACGTCCTAGTCCCTGAGCCCAGCGGCGACGCCAGCGCGGCGCCGCACGCCGAGCGCAAGGGCCCGACGCGCGAAGTCCTCGAAGCGATCGGTGCGCGGCGCATACCCGCGCCGCCGACCGCGCCACGCGTCCCACGTCTGCCGCTGCTGCTCGGTGCCGCAGGGGTCGTCGCAGCGTGGACACTGCTGTCGCTGTGGGGGCTCGGCGCCGCACCGTTCCACACCAAGGGCGAGCCGCGCGAGGCGCTGGTGGTCTGGGAGATGACCCACGGCAGCAGCTGGGTTCTTCCGCTGCGCAACGGCACCGAGCTGCCGTCGAAGCCGCCGCTCTTTCACTGGCTCGGGGCGCTCACCGCGACCGCGCAGGGCGAGCTCGACGAGTGGAGCGTGCGGCTACCGTCGGCGCTGACCTCGCTACTCGGCAGCCTGCTGGTGTTGTGGGCCGGGGCCGCGTTGTTCTCCGTACGCGCTGGTCTCGTCGCCGCGCTGGCGCTGTTGACCACGTTCGAATGGTCGCGTGCGGCGACCACGGGGCGTGTCGACATGACGCTGACGCTCGGGCTCGAGCTGGCGTTCGTCGCCTTGCTCTTCTTTCTGCGCGATCGCAATCCGCGCTGGCTGGTGCCGCTCTATCTCGGGATCGCCCTGTCGGTCCTCGGCAAAGGGCCCGTCGGCATCGCACTACCGGGCGCGCTGGCGCTGCTCGTCTGCGTGCTGAGTCGGGACATCACGCCCCTCCAGCAGATGCGGCTGTTGCGGGGCGCCGTGGCCGTCGCCGTTCTCGGGGGCAGCTGGTACTTCCTCGCATACCGCGAAGGCGGCTACGACTTCTTCTACCAGCAGGTTCTCGACGAAAACGTCTTTCGCTTCCTCGGCTCCGATGATCTGAGTGGCGGCCACCGCCACCCGGCGTGGCGCCTGTACGCGCTGTTGCTGCTCGGCCTGCTTCCATGGACGCTCCTGCTGCCGGCGATCGCGGCCCGCCTGTGGCGTGACCGCGGCGAGCTCGAGGCGCAGCGCGGCATCGGCTATCTGTTGTTGTGGATGTTCGTGGTGCTCGCCTTCTACTCGATCCCGGCGAGCAAGCGCAGCGTGTACCTACTGGCGCTGTACCCCGCCGCGGCGCTGCTCGTCGGCTGGTGGATCGACGCCGCCGCTCGCGACGCCACGAACTCCCGGAGCTTCCGGGTGGTCCTGAAGGTCGCCGCCCCGCTCGCGTCCGTTGCCATGCCTCTGCTCGCCTGCATCGCCGCCCTTCTCACCGCCGGCTTGCCGGTCACCGAGTGGCTCGGCGGGATCCTCGCGGCACGCGACGCCGCCGCCATAGATGCGGTCGCCGCGGCGCTGCAGGGCGACCCGACGCTCACCGCCGCCGCCGTCGCCACGCTGTGGCTCGGCGCTCTCGGCCTCGTGTGGGCGGCGCGCGCACCGCGACCCCTGGCCGCCTTTGCGTGCCTGTGGCTGATCGCCGCCGGCGCCAACGTGTTGACCCGCCAACTCGTACTCCCGCCCATCGCCGAGACCAAGACGGCCCGGGAGCTGATGCACGCCGCCCGGCAGGCCGTCGAACCCGGCTACGCGATCTTCTTCCACCGCACGTTCGACTACGGCGCCGTCTACTACTGGGACGGACACATTCCCCGCTACGAGGGCAGCTGGCCGCACGGAGCACCCCGCTACCTGCTCGTCGATGACGGATGGTGGCGGCGGCGACGGGCGGCTGCCGTGCATGACTACCGCATCGCCCGTGGCGCGGCGGGGGAGCCCTTGGAATCGAGCTCGCTCGTCCTGATCGAGCGCCGCGCGAGCGACGCGGCCGCGCGCGTCCCCGCCGTGCGATGAGCGCCGCAACGGCGGAGGACGGCCGCGCCGTCGCGCGCGTGGTCATCCTCCCCTTCGCCGGCGACGCGGGAATCCTCGACTATTCCGTCCCCCCGGAACAGCGCCCGCACCTCGCCGCCGGCTGTCGGGTCTTGGTGCCGCTCGGCCGCCGCCAGGCGGTCGGGCTCGTCGTCGAGACGGCCGCCCGGTCGACGTACCCGAAGCTGCGCGCGACCCTGGCACTGCTCGACGAGCGCCCCGTGCTCGACGCGACGACGCTGCAACTCTGTCGCTGGCTCGCCGACTACTATCTGTGCCCGCTCGGTGAGGCGATCACGACGGCACTCCCCGGCAGCGTACGTGTCGTCCTCGATCGCATCGTGCGCCCTACCGCCCGCGACGCGCCGGACCGGGACGATCGGCTGAACGAACGCCAAGAGGCCGTGCTGCAGGCGCTCGCCGACGCCGAAGAGCTGAGCGTCGAAGCGCTCGCGCGCCGGTTGGGCTTCAACGTCACGGCGACGTTGACGTCGCTGCGCAAGCGGGGCCTGATCGTCATCGAGCAACGGCTGCGTGGCGGCGGCGACCAGTTCACGCGCGTACGCCGCCTGTATCGAATCCAACGCCGGCTCAGCGCGGCCGAGGCGGCACAGTGGCAGCGGCGGCGCCCGGCCCGCTACGCCGTCTACCACTACCTCGCGCAGCACCCTCTCGGTCGCGCGCCGGCGAGTGAGTTGCACGGATCGTTCGACAACCTCCCGGCAAAGCTGCGCGCCCTGCAGAAGGAGGGCGTGATCGCCGTCGAAACCGAGGAGATCTACCGCCCCGTCCTGCCGGACGACGCGCCGCGCGACCGACCGGTACACTTGAACGAAGAACAGCAGGTGTCGGTCGCCGCCATCGGCGGGAGCGATGCCTTCCGTGCGTTTCTGCTGTGGGGCGTCACCGGAAGCGGCAAGACCGAGGTCTACTTGAACGCCCTCGGCGACGTGCTGGCGCGCGGGCGAACCGCGCTGGTGCTGGTTCCGGAGATTTCCCTCACGCACCAACTCGTCGACCGGGTGCGCGCCCGCTTTGGCGATGGCGTGGCGATTCTCCACAGCGGATTGAGCGACGGCGAGCGCTGGGACGAGTGGCGCCGCATCGCCCGCGGCGAGGTCGCCATCGCCGTCGGCGCCCGCTCCGCCGTGTTCGCGCCCATGCCGCGGCTCGGGCTGATCGTCGTCGACGAAGAGCACGACTCCTCGTACAAGCAAGACGACGGAATCCGCTACCACGGACGCGACGTCGCCGTGGTGCGCGCCAAGCTCGCCGACTGCCCGGTGGTGTTGGGCTCGGCGACGCCGGCGCTCGAGACGTTCCACAACGCCAAGACCGGCCGCTACGCGCTGCTCCGACTGGCCACCCGCGTCGACGCCCGGCCCATGCCCTCCGTCGAGATCGTCGACATGCGCCGCAGCGCTACGGCGGCACGCGCCGTCGGCCTGTCGCCTCGCCTGGTCGCTGCTCTCGACGCGAACGTCACCGCACGCGCGCAGAGCCTGTTGTTCTTGAATCGGCGCGGCTTCTCGAACTTCCTGCAGTGCCACCGTTGCGGCGACCCGCTCCAATGCCCGAACTGCAGCGTGACCCTGACCCTCCACCGCGGCGTCGCGGCGCTTCGCTGCCACCATTGCGACTACACCATCCCGATCCCGAACGCGTGTCCCGCCTGCGACGGCATCAGTCTCGGCGCCTGGGGAGCCGGCACCGAGCAGGTCGAAGCGGCGCTCCAGGAGATCCTGCCGCGCGCCCGCATCGGCCGCATGGATCGCGACACCACCAGCCGCAAGGGAGCGCACCGCGAGATCCTGGCAGCCTGGGAACGGCGCGAGTACGACGTTCTGATCGGCACGCAGATGGTCACCAAGGGGCACGACGTGCACTCGGTGACGCTGGTCGGGGTGCTGATGGCCGACCTGTCGCTCAACTTCCCCGATTTCCGCGCCGCCGAGCGCACGTTCCAGCTGGTCGCGCAGGTCGCCGGTCGCGCCGGCCGCGGCGACCGCCCGGGGGTCGTGATCGTCCAGACCTATCAACCCGAGCACGTGAGCTTGAAGTGCGCCGAGCACCACGATTTCGCATCGTTCGCCGAGCACGAGCTCGGGGCGCGACGCGAGCTTTGCTACCCGCCGTATGCGCGCATGGTGCTGCTGCGCTGCGAGGG
>CALJUJ010000224.1 GCA_937975525.1 uncultured bacterium | reverse complement strand
CGCCCTCGACGTCGTCGGCGCCGCGATGATCAAGCTCGGCCTCGAGGAGACGCCGGTGTCGCGTCCCGATCCGGTGCACCGAACCCTGGTGTCGACGTCGGTCTGGGATTTTCCGCAGATCACCGAGGGCGCTGCGCTCGGCCTCGGGCTCGGGCGCGGCGACGTGCTCGACCTGATCACCGAGGGCTTCGAGGCCGACGCGGCCTTGCGCCGGATCATCGCGACCTGAAACCTGAGGAAAGACGGGTGCGGGAGAACAGGTGCGGCCCGATCCGGATCCCGGCGGTGCGCTGCGGCCTGGTGGGATCGAAGTCGACGCGCTGATCGATACCGCGACCGTCGAACGCCGGCGATTCCGGCCAGCAGCGCAACGCTCGCCAGGAGGCCACCGGCGGAAGCCACCGGTACCGGCTGCGCCACGGTCGACGCGGCGAGCTCCTCGCAGACGCCGATCACGCAGGTCGGCCCGGTTGCGCAGGCGGTCGGTGCGACCTCCGCTACCGCGCAGCACGGACCGTTGAGCATCCCGCAGACCAATCCTCCGGCGGGAGAAACGAAGAAGGACAACGATAGATCGACGATCCGTGCAAAGCATCACACGGCGGCGAACCTGGCGATCATCGTCGTCGAGCGACACGCGTTGCACCGACACGCACGGCCCAATCGGCATGAGCAGCCGGCGCGGGGTGTCTGCCGTTTTGCGACGCCTCGCGGAGTCGCCTATGTTGCGCCCGCCATGAGCAAGGCGTTCCTCCGCGAGCCCGACGGCGACGACGACGATCTCGACAACGACGGCGATGCCGGCATCCCCGGCGGCTTCACCAACTACATCACCCCCGCGGGCTTCAAGCGCCTCTGCGAAGAGCGCGACCATCTCTGGAAGACCGAGCGCCCGAAGCTCGTCGAAACCGTCGCTTGGGCCGCCAGCAACGGTGACCGCTCCGAGAACGGTGACTACATCTACGGCAAGCGTCGCCTGCGCGAGATCGATCGCCGCCTGCGGTTCTTGGACAAGCACATCGACAGCGCCGTCGTCGTCGACAATGCGGGCAAGGATCACGAGCGAGTGTACTTCGGCGCGACGGTGACCTTCGCGAGCGAAAGCGGCGAAACGCGCACGGTCAGCATCGTTGGCACCGACGAGTTCGATGCCAGCCGCGGTCGCGTGTCGTGGATCTCGCCGATCGCGACCGCCTTGCTCAAAGCCGAGGTCGGCGACGTCGTCACCCTGCGCACGCCGCGCGGGGCGGAAGAGATCGAGATCGTCGACATTCGCTACGACGAGCTGCCTTGAGCGTCGGGCGATGAACTTCACCTCCGACAATGCCGAGGGCGCGGCACCCGAAATCCTCGACGCAATGGCCCGTGCGAACGACGGCCCGGCGTCGGCCTATGGCGACGACCCGCTCACGGCAGCGGTCGAGCGACGCTTCGCCGAGATTTTCGAACGCGACGTCGCCGTCTTTCTGGTGGCGACGGGCACGGCGGCCAACGGGCTCGCCTTCGTGAGCATGTCGCCGCCGTGGGGCGCCGTCCTCGTGCACGAGGCAGCCCATGTCCAGATCGACGAATGTGGCGCGCCCGAGTTCTTCGCCGGAGGCGCCAAGCTGCTGCCCCTACCCGGTGAGCTCGGCAAGCTGACGCCCGGCTCCGTGCGGGATGCCCTGTCGTACGCCTACGATGGCTTCGTCCACCACGCCCAACCGAGCGTGCTGAGTCTCACCCAGGCTACCGAACACGGCACCGTCTACGCGCTCGCCGAGGTTGCTGCGCTCGCCGAGGTCGCTCGCTCCCGGCACATGACGGTACACATGGACGGCGCCCGCTTCGCCAACGCGCTCGTGCACCTCGGTTGTACGGCGTCCGAGATCACCTGGAGGTCGGGCGTCGACGTATTGTCGTTCGGAGCCACCAAGAACGGATGCGTCGCCGCAGAGGCGGTCGTCTTCTTCGATCGCGAGCGGGCAAAGTCGTTCCCCTACCTGCGGAAACGCTCGGGACATCTGCTCTCCAAGCATCGGTTCCTGGCCGCTCAGATGGACGCCTACCTCGACGGCGACCTGTGGCTGCGCCTCGCCGGTCACGCCAACCACCAGGCAACCGATCTCGCCCGCCAGCTCGCATCCGTCCCGGGTGGCGGCGTTTGGTCTCCGGTACAGGCGAACGAGGTGTTCGTGTCCTTCCCGGGTGACGGCGCGGCGCGACTCCTGCAGCGCGGCGCCGCGTTTCATCCGTGGCAGGTCCCGGGCGATCCCGCAGAGGGACGGATGTGTCGCCTGGTGACGTCGTTCCGCACGACCGCCACCGACGTCGAGCGGTTCGTCGCTCTCGTCCGCGATCTCTGAATCCCCGCCCGTTAGGGCTTGGGCGTGCCCAGCTTTGCCCACGCGGCTTCGGTACGCATGCCGCGGACGCGACCGGCGATGGCGAGCAACGCCTGATCGCGAGCCCACCGCGCGCGCTCGCCCGGATCCACGAGGTCCCAATACGGTGCAACCGACTCGAGCAGCCGCTCGCGCCACTGCAGGAGACCTTCGAGGGCGAGGTGCGTGGTCGGCGAGCGTGGATCGGCGAGGCCGAGGCCGCGCAGACCCACGAGCAACGCGAGGATCTGCTCGCTCGCGGCGCGCGGCCAGTCGGAGCGCAGGGCGATGCCGAGCAGGTAGGTCGATACCGCCGTCGTCACGTACGTGTCCTCGAGCGTGCGGAAGGGCTTCACGTAGTCGACGTAGCCGTCGCCCGGCAAAAGGTCTTTCGCATCGACGCGGACCCCGTCGAATGCCAGTCGGCAATGGTGGATCTCGGGCACGAACTCGGTAGGAGGCATGCGCTCGACCGTGACTCCCGCTGCTCCGAGGTCGACGCGAGCGACCCGCAGGCGGTTGCGACCCTGGTCGTCGACGCCGACGGTGGCGGCGACGAGCGCCAGGCCGCCGTGCGCCGACATGGTCGCCCACTTCTTCCTGCCCGTCAGCGCGTACGTCGCGGCGTCGACGGGTTGCAGCGAGGATGCGATCGCCGCCGGGTGTCCACCCCCTTCTTCGGTCACCGACAGCGAAGCCATTCTCTCTTGCGGGAGCTGCGGATCGAGTCGCTGCAGCGCAGCCTGGTAGCCGGCGGCAAAGGCGTAGCCGACACGGTCGGCGAGCACTCCGCCGAGGAAGGCTTGATCGATCGGCATCGCCCAGTCGCGACGGCGCTGCCGGTACTCCTCCCACCACGCATCGAGGTCGGACCACGACGGGGCTGGCCGCTGTCGCAACGCGGGAATCGACCACTCGAACAGCGCACCCAGGCCGCTGGCATCGGTGAGGCTCATGGGCTCGTCGTACGTCCGCTGCACGCGCGGCGCAACGCTCTCGGTTACAAGGTCGCGACGTGCACGAGGTTCGTGCTGCCCTCGTCTTCGGCGAGCCAACCGCCGGTGACGACGACGGTGTCGCCGGCGGCGACGAGGCCGCTGGCGATCACCGCGTCGCGATAGCCGACGATCCCTTCCGCGGAGAAGTCCGCGTCGACGGCGACCGCATGCACTCCCCACAACGGCGCCATGCGCCGGCGCAGCGCTTCGTCCGTCGCCAGGGCGAGAATCGGTACCCTCGGCCGCCGGCAGGCCACGCGACGCGCGCTGGCTCCGCTACGGGTCAAGACGATCAACGCCGCCGCGCCGAGCGCATCCGCAGCTTCGCAGGCCGCTGCGGCGATCACGTTCGCCGCATCCCGCGCGGTGGCGTCGGTCGGCCGAATCTCCGGCTGCACCTCCGCGAGGATGCGGTCCATGGCGCGCACCGCCGCGGCCGGACGCGCGCCCACGGCGGTCTCCTCGCTGAGCATGACGGCGTCGGTGCCGTCGAGCGCCGCGTTGGCGACGTCGGCCACCTCGGCGCGACTCGGCATGCGGTTGTGCACCATCGACAGCAGCATCTGGGTTGCGGTGATCACGGGCTTGGCCCGCTCGTTCGCCATGCGGATGATGCGCTTCTGCACGAGCGGCACCCGCTCGTACGGAATCTCCACGCCGAGATCGCCGCGCGCGACCATGATGCAGTCGGCGGCATCGATGATCGCCTCGATGCGATCGAGCGCACCGGC
>CALJUJ010000223.1 GCA_937975525.1 uncultured bacterium | reverse complement strand
GTCTTCGGGTCGACTTCGCGCAGGCTCGATCACCCACGCAGACCCGTGCTCTCCAACAGCAGCCCGGCGTGCCATTCCAGTCCCTGCGTGAACGCGTCCGGATCGTGCGGTAGCACTTCGAGGACGTCGCCGGCCAAGCGCTCGGGGGTCGCTCGCTGCGTCGGTTCCGGCGCCGAGGCGCCGGGCGTGGCGACACCGTCCGCGGCGGCCGCCGCGGCGAACGCGAGCACCACCACCGCGACCGGGATCTCTCTTCCGAGCCTGCGCATGGCGCGAGCTTAGCCGGCGACGAGCGCTTTGCGAATGGCGCGCTTTCGTGTTGACTGGAGGATCATCACGCTCGATCGGAGATCCGATGCTCGCCCGCGTCCTCTGCCGCCTTTTCGCGCTTGCCATCGCCACCGCCATGGCTGCTCCCGCACTCGCCGATCCGACGTTGCGCGTCGATGCGCAACGCTCCGCACAGCGCGGCTCGGTGCTCTCGTTTCTCTGGAATCAATCGTGGTGGCTCGAGGTCGACGCGCGCAGCGACACGGCGCCGATCGCACGCATCGAGTACTGGGCTCAGGTACTCGAAGGATCGCGCCGGCGAACCGCCGGCAGCTTTCCGGCGCCGGCGAACACGCGGGCGTGGACCGGATCGATCCCGATCCGCTTCCCGACCAACGCCGATCATGACGAAAGACTGCGCGTGCGCCTGCGCGTGCACGACACCGCCGGCAACGCCAGCGATTGGCACTCGGTCGAGTTCCCGGACGACGCCGTGCTCGCCGACGGCCCGTCGCAGCCGCAGGCGAAGGTCGACGCGGCCGCCGCCCCGAAGCGATCGACCGTCGAGGTCGTCGCCGGCGACACGATGTCGCTCGGCGACGTGCGCGAGGCGTTGACACAGGAAGCGGGCCGCCGCGGCGGACGCATCGTGAGCGAACCCCGCCTGGTGGGCACCGTCGACGGCAAGATGCGCTTCGAAGCCGACATCGAGATCGTCCCCGAGGAGGCACCGACGGCGGCTCCGGTCGCGGCGGCGCCGCAACGAATCGGCGAGATCCACATCCCGGATGCGCCACTGCGATGAACGACGTGGCGTCGACGCGATCGCGTATTGCCTGACACACCGAGGACGAGAGGAACCGTGACCACCTTCCCAACCGACGCCGTCCGCGCGTTCGTCGCCGAAAGATGGCGCGCTTCGATCCTCCCGTGTTTGCAAGAGTACGTCACCATCCCCAACCAGTCACCGGCCTTCGATGGCGACTGGGAGCGGCATGGACACATGGACCGCGCAGTGCAGTTGGTCGCCCGCTGGGTCGAGGCACAACGTCTCGTCGGCGCCGAGAGGGAGGGCGTGCGCCTGCCCGGACGCACGCCGCTGCTCTTCGTCGAGATTCCGGGACAGGTCGACGACACCGTGCTGCTCTACGGACACCTCGACAAACAGCCGCCGTTCGAAGGTTGGCGCGACGGCCTGGGACCGTGGACGCCGGTCGTACGCGACGGTCGCCTGTACGGCCGCGGCGGCGCCGACGATGGCTATGCGGCCTTCGCTTCCACCGCCGCGATCGGCGCCTTGCAGAACGCCGGGGTCGGCCACGCGCGCTGCGTGCTGGTGATCGAGTGTTGCGAGGAGAGCGGCAGCTACGACCTGCCGCACTACATCGAGGCGCTGCGGGATCGCATCGGCTCGCCGAGCCTCGTGATCTGCCTCGATTCGGGCTGCGGCGACTACGATCGCATGTGGGTGACGACGTCGCTGCGCGGCGTCGTCACCGGCGACCTGAGCGTTTCGACGCTGCGCGAGGGAGTCCACTCCGGCAGCGCGAGCGGCATCGTCCCCTCGTCGTTTCGGATTCTGAGACGTCTCCTCGATCGCCTCGAGGATCCGGACACGGGCACCATTCGGATCCCAGAGTTGCACGTCGAGATCCCGGCGGAGCGGCGGGCGCAAGCGCGGGCGGCAGCCGCGGCGCTGGGTGAGACCGTGTACTCGGAGTTCCCCTTTCGGGACGGCGCGACGCCGGTGAGTCTCGACCTGGTGGAGTTGCTGCTCAACCGCACGTGGCGTCCGCAGCTGGAGGTGACGGGCGCAGCGGGGCTGCCCGCACTGGCCGCAGCCGGCAACGTGCTGCGTCCGCGGACGACAGTGAAACTCTCGCTGCGCCTGCCGCCCACCCTGAGCGCCGACGTCGCCGCACAGCGGCTGCGCGAAGTGCTCGAAGACGACCCGCCGCACGGGGCCGCGGTACGCTTCGCGGCCGAGGGCTTCGCCGCTTCGGGCTGGCACGCACCGCCGACGGCGCCGTGGCTGGAAGCATCGCTGCAGACCGCTTCGCAGTCGTTTTTCGATACGCCGGCATGCGCCATGGGCGAGGGCGGCAGCATTCCCTTCATGGCGATGCTCGGGGACATGTTCCCCGAGGCCCAGTTTGTCATCACCGGGGTGCTCGGGCCGCAGTCGAACGCACACGGGCCCAACGAATTCCTGGAGCTGCGTACGGCAGAACGGCTGACCGCTTGCATCGCCCGCGTACTGGGCGACCACGCGAATCGCTCTTAGACTCTGCGTCGCGCGCCGGCGTACGTGAGGATCGGTTGGTCGTGCCGCGCGCTCTCGCGTCCCCTACCCGGTGCGTCGTTCGGGGGAGCGCGAACGCGGCCTCAGCTTTGCGTGTCGGTGCTGCGCGCGCGCTGGGCGTAGCGCGGTGAGTCGCTGCGCGGCAGGAAGACGGCGTCGAAGGATCGCAGGCCGCCTTTACGGTTCTCACCGCGGTAGACGACGGCGTGCAGATGGCTGTTCGTCGTGCCGGTCCGGCCGATGCGCCCGAGCGGCGTGTCGATTTCCACGACGTCGCCTTCGCGCACCGCGATCGAGTCGCGGCGCATGTGCAAGTAGCCGCTCCACCAGCGCTCCCCGTCGGGACTCTCATGCTCGATGAGCACCCCGGCGGCACCGTTGTAGCGCGAAGCGCTGGGCCCGCCGTAGCGGACCACGCGTCCGGGCGCCATCGGGTACACCCACTCTCCGGAATCCTGGTAGTCGCGCAGGTTGATGTCCCAGGCCCGGTCGTCGTCGGCCATGGCGACGCCGTGGCTCGCATGCGGCCAACCGGGACGGTGCTTGCAGAAGGCCCAGATGCCCTGCTCCTCGGGCCAGAAGCACTGCATCTCGAGCGGGCCGACGACGGGAGCTCGCAGGCCGACCGTGAATCGCTCCTTGCCGAGCGGCTCGAAGCCGGCGCCGACGTCGATCGCGTACGAGAGCTCGTACTCGCCGGGGACCGTTTCGACGTCGGGGACGAAGTACGAACGCTCCCAGCGATGGCGCACGCGATTCCAGTCCGTCGTCTGCGTGCGCACCAGGCGCCCGTCACGGCGGATGTCGACGCGAAAGCGGTGGTCGGCGACGACGTCACTGAGCTCGGCGACGAGGTGGGCGCGCTCCGAGGCAG
Organism: uncultured bacterium; assembly: GCA_937975525.1. Taxonomy (GTDB): domain Bacteria; phylum Desulfobacterota; class Binatia; order HRBIN30; family HRBIN30; genus CALJUJ01. The sequence goes on along the minus strand of CALJUJ010000223.1, from coordinate 454 downwards.
CGAACGTCGACCGCGGATCATCGCAGCCATAGCTCCAGCCTTCGGCCGAGGTCGCGACCTGAGCGCAGGTGCGGGCGTCGACGAATCGGTACAGCTGCTCGGCGTGCATCGCGAACGTCCGCGAGCCGACGAGCTCGTAGCCGGCACCGATGTCCGCGTACAAGTCGAAGCGCCAGTTGCCGGGAAGCGCGACGTCCGGCTCGCAGTGCGCCCACCACTCGTCCTCGGCCTGGGTCGAGTCGACATGGGTGCCGGCGTCGTCGCGGACGAACGCCTCCTCGCCGTCGCGGTAGGCGACCAGGCGGTGGCGGTGATTCTGACGTGGATTCTTGAACCGAGTGTAGACGCAAACCTGTTCGCCCGACTGGAACTCGCGGCGTGCATCGACGCAGCGCCGGCGCACGTCGGGCTCGAGCTCATCGACGACGGCACACACCTCGACGTTGCCGACGCG
>CALJUJ010000222.1 GCA_937975525.1 uncultured bacterium | reverse complement strand
TTCACCAACGAGTCTGCCCTCGCCGGCAACGACTTGAGCCCTCTCCCCGACTTTCCCGCCGAGATCCGTGCCCCCGCCGGAACACTCGCGGGCGTATCGGGATACCAGTTGAACTTCTCCAGCAACGAGGTGTTTACTCCCGGTGACGAACTCGACCTCCTCGTCGCGATGAATCCGGCGGCGCTTCGCGTCAACCTCGACGACCTCAAGCCCAACGGCATCTTGATCGTCGACCAGGAAGCCTTCAACGAGCAGAACTTGAAGAAGGCAGGCTACGAATCCAACCCCCTCACCGACGGGCGACTCGATCAGTACCAATTGTTTCCGATCGAGCTCACCAAACTGACGATCGAGACGCTGAAGGACACCGACTTGCCCGCGCGGACTGTCCTGCGCTGCAAGAATTTTTTCGCTCTCGGCCTGATTTCCTGGCTCTTTCACCGACCCACGGAACCGACCGAGAACTGGATCCGCCAGCGATTCACCAAGCGCCCCGAGCTCGTCGACGCCAACATTCGAGTCATGCGCGCCGGATTCAACTTCGGCGACACGACCGAGTTGTTTGCGCACTCGTACGAAGTGCGGCCAGCACAAATTGCGCCGGGGACTTACCGCAATATCACCGGCAACACCGCCCTCGCGATCGGCTTCGTCGCCGCCAGCCAACGCGCCGGGCTTCCGCTCTTCCTGGGTAGCTATCCGATCACGCCAGCCAGCGATGTGCTCCACGAGCTGAGCGCACTCAAGAACTTCGGGGTCCAAGCATTTCAGGCCGAGGACGAGATCGCTGGCGTCGGTGCGGCGTTGGGCGCCGCTTTCGGAGGCGCCATTGCCATCACGTCGACGAGCGGCCCGGGCATGTGCCTCAAGGCAGAGACCATCAATCTCGCTGTGAGCGTCGAGCTTCCGATCGTCATCGCCAACATACAACGAGGTGGGCCCAGCACCGGCTTGCCGACGAAGACCGAACAAGGCGATCTGCTCATGGCCATGTACGGTCGCAACAGCGATTCGCCCGTACCAATCATTGCCCCACAGACCCCCGCCGACTGCTTCGCGGCAGCCTTCGACGCCGTGCGCATCGCCGTGCGCTACATGACACCAGTGATCCTGCTCTCGGACGGGTACCTCGCCAACGGAGCGGAGCCTTGGGCGATCCCGAATGTCGCCGACCTCCCCGAGGTTCCGGTCGAATTTCGCACCGAAGCCAAGGGTTTCTTCCCGTACCTCCGTGATGAGGACACCTTGGCCAGGCCATGGGCCAAGCCGGGCACCAAGGGTCTCGAGCATCGAATCGGCGGTCTGGAAAAATCGATGACGACCGGCAACGTGAGCTACTCGCCAACCAATCACGAGCAAATGGTGCGCGTGCGGGCCCGCAAGATTGCAGGCATCGCCCGCGAGATTCCGCCGACCGAGGTGTTCGGCGCTCCCGAGGGCGAAGTTCTGGTCGTCGGTTGGGGTAGCACCTACGGATCCATTCGCGCCGCGGTTACCCAGATGCGAGCCCAAGGCAAAGCCGTCTCCCACGCCCACGTTCGCTTCCTCAATCCCCTACCGACCGACCTCGGCGAGATCCTCAAGCGCTTCCGGACGGTCCTGGTCCCCGAAATGAACCTCGGCCAGCTCGTACGAATCCTGCGCAGCGAGTACCTGGTCGATGCGATCGGATTCAACAAGGTGCAGGGACTGCCGTTCAAGGTCAGCGAGTTGACCACCCGCATCGACAAGATTCTCGAGGAGCCTTCTCGCCATGCCCAGTGAAGCTGCAGCCCTTTCGCGCAAGGATTTCGTCACCGACCAGGACGTCCGCTGGTGCCCTGGTTGCGGCGACTACTCGATTCTCGCGCAGGTTCAGAAGACCATGCCGGAGCTTGGCGTCGCTCGCGAAAACATCGTTTTCGTGTCCGGCATCGGCTGCTCGAGCCGCTTTCCGTACTACATGAACACGTACGGCTTCCACAGCATTCATGGCCGCGCGCCAGCCATCGCCACCGGCCTGAAGATCTCCCGGCCCGAGTTGTCGGTTTGGGTGGTCACCGGCGACGGCGATGGCCTGTCGATCGGCGGCAATCACCTGATCCACATGTTGCGCCGCAACCTCGACGTCAACATCTTGCTCTTCAACAACCGCATCTACGGCCTGACCAAAGGCCAGTACTCGCCTACCTCGGAGCAGGGCAAGATCACCAAATCCACCCCCGCAGGTTCGCTCGATGCGCCGTTCAACCCGATTACGCTCGCCCTCGGGGCCGATGCGAGCTTCGTCGCGCGTACGATCGACGTCGAAGCCAAGCATCTGCAGGCAACGGTCCGGGCCGCGCACGAACACAAGGGAACCTCGTTCGTCGAGATCCTCCAGAACTGCAACATCTTCAACGACGGAGCTTGGTCCTCGCTCACCGATCGCGCCAGCAAGGCCGACCACCAACTCGTCCTCGAGCACGGTAAGCCTCTCGTCTTCGGAAAGGAACGGACCCGCGGCATCCGACTCCGCGGCCTCGACCTCGAGGTCGTCGAAATCGGCCGCGATGGCGTCACCGTGGATGATCTCCTCGTGCACGACGAAGCAAACGTGCGCCTCGCCCAGCTCCTCGCGACCCTGCAGCCGCCAGCGGCGCCGGCACCCATCGGTGTCTTTCGGGCGACCAACCGCCCGACCTACGAGGATCTATCCGCTGCTCAGATCGACAACGCCCGGTCGCGACATGGCGTCGGCAAGCTCGAGGATCTCTTGCAACAAGGCGACACCTGGACCGTGGATTGAGCCCCGACTCCGCGACCGAAGCCCCGTGCCCCGCGGCGAAGCTCAGTTCGTTCCCACCCGGACGAGAATCTGCTGCGCGGCGCTGAGGTTGCCGCGGACGTCACGAACTCGGGCGCTCACGAGCGTGTCTCCCCGCGGAAACTCGATGGCGAGGTTGACCAGTCCGCAGAACTGAAGAGCGCTCGTCGCGTTCACGAAACGGAACAAGCCGTCCTCGGAAAGCGTGCAGGCGCTGTCGGGTTCCCGACCTTGACGCTGGCCGAAGCCGTCCTTGAATCGACACGACCAATCGTTGATCGCGTCGGCGGTCGACTGCGTGCCGTCGAAATCAAGTGCAGGCACCGCCGGCACACCACCCGGCTCGGGTTGCGCATCGTCACAAACCGCAGCCGAGCCATTGCCGAGGGGCGAGGAGCTCAAGATCTGCAGGCCCGGGAGCAGCGACGGGTCACCCGGGATCCAAAGGAACGTACTGGGCTCGATCTGTGCGTTCGTTCCGCCCCTTCGTGCTTCGACCACCAGCGAGAAGCCCGAGCCGAACGCGCGCTCGTAGATCGGGACGCCATCCGGTGTCTCGCCGCTCGGCGCCACCACCACATCATCGGCTCGCGTCAGCCCGAAGAACGTAATCACCGGCTCAGGAGGAATCGTGGGCGTGGGCGTCCGCGTGATCGTCGGCGTCGCCGTCACCGTCGGCGTCGCGGTCGCGGTACCGGTCTGCGTAGCGGTAGGCGTGCTGGAGGGCGTGCGCGTCAGCGTCGGCGTCCGCGAATCCGTAGGAGTTGCTGTCGGCGTGACGGTTGGCGTGGGCGTCGGCGTCGGCGTCACCGTGCCGGTCGATGTCACGGTCGGCGTCGGAGTCGGGGTGGGCGTCGCCGTACGCGTCGGGCTCGGCGTGGGTGTGGGCGTATCGGTGAAGGTTGCCGTCGGCGAGGGACTGGGCGTCCGTGTCTGCGTCGCAGACGGCGTGAACGTCACCGTGGGCGTCGACGTCGGACGCAGAGTCCAGGTCGGCGTCTGTGTGTGAGTGGGCGTCGGGACCGCAGTCGCCGTGCGCGTCGAACTCGCCGTACGCGTACGGGGCCCGGCCGGAGTGCGCGTTGGCGTCCACGGCGGCGGACGTGCTGCCGTAC
>CALJUJ010000221.1 GCA_937975525.1 uncultured bacterium | reverse complement strand
CTACGGGCGATCAGCGTACGGTGCGCCCAGGGACAGGCGAGAGATACGTACAGATGATAGCGCCCCGACGATGGCGGGTGATGTGCGTCGGGCTCGCCGCGGATATGGCCGCGGAAACGCGATTCGGACCGGTGAAAGCGACCGTCTGCATCCGCGCCCGGCGCGTCGTTGCGCCATTCTCCATCGACGAGATATCCCATGAGTGAGCTCCTCACCGGCCCTCCGCCGCGGCGCCGTAGGCGCGGCTGGCGGCGCCGGTGTTCCAGCGTAGCATCGCCACTACCGGCAAGTGATCCGAAGCAACCGAGGCGAGGGGGCTCGCGTGAGTGCTCATCGACTCGATCGCCTCCGGTGGCATCGCCCAGATGCGATCCAAGGGGAGCACGGGAAAGCGTGCCGGAAACGTGCGGAGACGCGGCGCCGCCCCCAGCGCCGCGGACAGCGGCACCAGCGCTCGTTCGCGCGGCCGCCACTCGTTGAAGTCCCCGACGACCACCGTCTGCGGCCGGGCGTGGTCACTCAGCGCCGCGGCGAGCTTGCGGGCCTGCCGCGCCCGTTCGCTGCGACGCAAACCCAGGTGCGTGGCGATGACGCGGATCGTCGTGCCTTGGATGTCGACGTCGACATCCAAGGCACCTCGCGGCTCCCGCCGAGAAACGCTCAGATCGTGGCGACGCACAGAGGTTGGGCGCACGCGTGTAAGGATCGCGTTGCCGTAGTGACCACCCTCGCCCCGCAACGTCGGCCCTTCGATCGGCGTCATGCCCGCGACGTTGGCGAGGAGTTCGAGTTGGTCGACGTCGAACGCGGGCTCGAAGCCGCAATCGACCTCTTGCAGACCGATCACGTCGGCGTCCAATTCGCGAAGCACGGCGCCGACGCGGGCTGGGTCGTGCACGCCATCGCCGCCGACGCAGCGGTGCACGTTATAGGAAGCGACCCGCAACCGCAGGTCCGAGCCGTCGGCTCGACCGTCGGCTGTCGGCGGTAAATCGCTGCGCATCATCCCAAGTAGATTAGCAAGAACGCTGCCCGAACAACCGGGCGTTGCTTCCCCGGCGGGCGAGGAGAATCGGGTGGCCGAACGTGCGCCCGCTTACACGGCCACGCGGCACGTCGTGCCTTCGTTCCCGGTCGATCGCCATGGCGACGGCACGGCGCCGCCGAAGCCGGCGCTTGTTCGCGTTCCGCGCCACGGCTATGCGGTGGGCACGCGCTGCGCGGAAAGGACCTTCGTGACCCGCATCCTCGACCTCCCACTTCGCTTTCCGCGAGCCGTTCTCGCGCTGATGGCGCTGATCACCGGGGTGTTCGCCTGGCATGCCATCGGCCTGCGCGTCGACAGCTCGACCGACAACCTGCTGCCTCTCGACGATCCGGAGCGGAGCTACTACGAGCGCGTGCGTCAGGAGCTCGGCACCGAGGAGGTTCTCGTCATCGGCGTCTTCGCCGACGACGTGTTCGCGCCCGCGACGCTCTCCAAGATCGATGCCCTGTCGCGCGAGCTCGACGCGCTCGACGGCGTCGAAGAGGTCCTCAGCCTGACGACGGTCAAGGGCGCGAGGATGACCGACTTCGGCCTCGAGACCGGCAAGCTGATGAAGAAGCTGCCGAAGACGGCAGACGAGGCCCAGCGCTTCCGGGAGACGGTGTACGACAACGAGCTCTACGTCGGCTCCGTCGTCGCCGCCGACGGCAAGGCCGCGGGCATCTCGGTGACGTTCGAAGCGATGAGCGACATCGAGCTGATCGACGGTGGCTACGAGGGTCGGGTGCGGGCCATCGTCGCCGCCCAGGAGGGGCCCGAAGAGTTCGCCATCGCCGGCATCCCGACCCTCAAGGTCTTCGGCGCGCGCTATCTGCAAGACGATCTGTTTCGCTTCATGCCGCTGTCGGTGCTCATCGTCACCTTGGTTCTCGCCTACACCTTCCGCACGGCCCGCGGTGTGCTCGTACCGCTGACGACGGTTCTCGTCGGTGTCGTCTGGACCACCGGCTTCATGGTCATCGTCGACCGGCCGATCAATCTCGGGACGGTCGTGCTCCCGCCGCTCCTGCTCGCCGTGGGCGTCGCCTACGCGGTACACATGATGAGCCGCTACTACGAGGAACTGACCGACGGCCGCTCGCCGCAGGAGACGGTGAAGGCCACCCTCGGCCACGTTCGGCTCCCCGTCGGCGTCGCCGCGCTCACGACCCTGGCCGGCTTCGCTACGTTCATCCTCACGCCGATTCGCGCCATCTACGAGTTCGGCTTGTTCGCCACCTTCGGGCTCGGCGTCATTCTGCTCGCCTCGTTCACCGTTCTTCCCGCCGTCCTCGTCTGGCTGCCCGAGCCGCAACGAACACGGTCGCTGCACCAGAGCAGCGGCAGGACGTCGCAGCTGTTGGGGATGCTCGGGCAGAACGCGGTGCGCCGCCGCAACCAGGTGTTGCTGTGCGCCGCCGCCGTTTGCGCGTTCAGCATCGTGGGCATCTTTCAGATCCGCGTCGACACCGACTTCCAGAGCTTCTTCGACCCGAACGGGCCCATCCGCACCGACGGCCAACGCATCAACGACCACCTCGCGGGAACGCAGGCCCTGGCCGTCATCGTCGAGGGCGACGGCCCGGGAAGCGCCACCGAGCTCGAAGTCCTCGCCGCCGTGCGCGACCTGCAGGCTTTCCTCGAAGAACAACCCGGGGTCGACCAAACACTCTCCATCGTCGACGTGCTGATGCGCGTGCGCGAGGTCATCGACCCCGAGGCCAACCCGTTCCCCGAGTCGCAATCGGCGATCTCGCAGCTGCTGATGCTCGGCAACCCGCGCGACTACCGCGCCGCGCTCAATGCCGACGAATCGCGTGCGTCCATCCTCGTGCGCACCCGGCTGTCCGGCTCGACCGAGGTCGGCCATCTGGTCGACACGATCCGGAGCTTCGCGGCCGAGCGGTTTCCGCGATCCGTCGACGTGCGGCCGACGGGCACCCTGGTCCTGCTCAACCGCACCGCCGACACCCTGGCCTGGGGGCAGGTCCGCGGCTTGTGGCAAGTCTTCGTCGTCCTCCTCGCCCTGATGTGCGTGCTCTTCTTGTCGGTTCGGATCGGCTTCCTGTCGCTGCTGCCGAACCTGGTCCCCATCGTGATTCTCTTCGGCGTGATGGGCTGGTTCGGAATCAGCTTGAACATCTCGACGACGCTGATCGCGGCGATGGCGATCGGGATCGCCATCGATGACACCATCCACTACCTCGGCACCTTCAGCGGCGAGCTGCGGCGCACGGGCGACCAGACGCGCGCCATGCAGAACGCCACCCGCTCGGTCGGCGTCCCGATGATCGTGACCTCGCTGGCGCTGGCCGCGGGGTTTCTCGTCCTGACGCTTTCCAACTTCGGGCCGGTTCGGGATTTCGGCCTCTTGTCTGCCGTGACGATGCTGGTCGCGCTCGTCTCCGACCTGGTGGTCACGCCGGCGATTCTGATGACGACGAAGATCATCACCGCCTGGGACGTTCTCTACCTCAAGCTCGGCCCCGCGCCGCAGCAGCAGATTCCCTTGTTCGCCGGCCTGCGCAGCCTCGAAGCTCGCATCGTCGCCCTGATGGGCCAGATCGTCGAGGTCGAGGCCGGGGCCGTGCTCACCCATGCCGGCGAGACGCGCGCCGAGATGTACGTGCTGCTGTCCGGGCGCGCCGACGTCCTACGCAACGGAACGTCGGTACACACCCTGAAGCGCGGCGACGTCTTCGGAGAGATGGGGCTCATGCGCAAGGAACCGCGCTCCGCCGACGTGGTGGCCACGACCGACCTCGCCTACGTCATCTTCGACGAAGCCTTCGTGCAGCGGATCCGACGCCGCTATCCGCGCATCGGCAACACCATCCTCTACAACCTGACCCGGATTCTCAGCGACCGACTCGACGCGACCACCGGGCAGCTCGCGGCACGGGCAACGAATCCGTGAAGCTGCGGCCGCACGATTGCCCAGGTAGCCACGAGCGTCCACACTAGGAAATCCATTCCAAGTCGAGGAGATCCGTTCGATGATTCGAAGTGCCACCATCGTCGCCGCGTTCGCCACCATGCTCACGAGCCTTGCAGCCTCCGCGTCCGACGACCCCCAGGCCCTGGTCCAGGAGGTACGCGACTCCGTCCCGCAGACGACGGTACGCAGCCGCGTCACCCTCACGTCGAGCCGCGGCTGGGAACGCGAGCTGGAGATCCTCAGCGAGAAGACCGACGAGCAGCTCGCCAGCTTCATCGAGGTCCTCGGCCCACAGGACGTGCAAGGAACCCGCTTCCTCTTCTTCGAGCGGACGAACGAGGCCGACGAGCAGCACGTCTACGTGCCGCTGATCAAGCGCGCGATGCGTATCGCCGACGACACCCGCAAGCAGGCGTTCCTCGGATCCGATTTCTACGTGTCCGACTTGGTCGCCCCCGGCGTCGACGCCTATACGTACCGGTT
>CALJUJ010000220.1 GCA_937975525.1 uncultured bacterium | reverse complement strand
CGTCGCCGTCGTCGCAGGGGACGCCGTCGTCCAGAGGTTGCGCCTGGCACGACCCGTCAATCGGATCGCAGACCAGCTCGTTGCACTCCGGCGGCGTCTGGGTGCTGCAGTCCACGACCGTCGACGGGTCCGCCGCGCACGTGTCGACGTCGCAGACGAACACGCCGTCGCAGAAGTCCCCGTCGTCGAAGGAGGCGCACGCCTCCGGGGGGGAGCGCACGCCGAGCGGCATCGGCGGGCTCGACCGTGTGCTCGGCGGCGGCGTCGTCGCCGGCTCGGCGATCCTGGTCGGTGGTGACCCTGGGATCGGCAAGTCGACCCTGGTGCTGCAGGCGCTCGCCGCCCTCGCCCGCGATGCGACGACTCTCTACGTCTCCGGCGAGGAGTCGCCCGCACAGATCAAGATGCGCGCCGTCCGCCTCGGCAGCACGGTCGGCCCGGCGGCCCACAATCTGCTGGTGCTCCCGGAAACCTCGGTCGAACGCGTGCTCGAGCGGGCGACGGCTCTGGCGCCTGCCGCGGTCGCCATCGACTCGGTGCAGACGATGTTTCTCGAGGAGATCGGTTCGGCCCCGGGCAGCGTCGCCCAGGTGCGCGAGTGCTCGGCGGCGCTGGTGGGCTGGGCCAAGCGTCATGCCGTACCGACGTTTCTGATCGGCCACGTCACCAAGGAGGGCGCCCTCGCCGGCCCGCGGGTCCTCGAGCACATGGTCGACACCGTTCTCTATTTCGAAGGCGACCGTGGCCACTCGTTCCGCATCCTGCGCGCCGTGAAGAACCGCTTCGGCTCGACCAACGAGATCGGCGTGTTCGAGATGGCGCCCGACGGCTTGCAGCCAGTGGCGAATCCGTCGGCACTGTTTCTCGCCGAGCGCCCGGTGGCGGTTCCGGGGTCGGCGGTCGTCGCCACCGTCGAGGGAACACGTCCGATTCTCGTCGAGGTGCAAGCGCTGGTCTCGGCGACGTCGTTCGGCACGCCGCGGCGGACGACCCTGGGAGTCGATCCGAACCGGGTGGCGCTCTTGATCGCGATTCTCGAGAAGAAAATGGGTCTACAGCTGCTCGGCCACGACGTATTCGTCAACGTCGCCGGCGGCGTGCGTCTGGACGAGCCTGCTGCGGATCTCGGCGTGGCGGCCGCCATCGCGTCGAGCTTCCTCGACCGGCCGATCGATCCGCAGACGTTGCTCGTCGGCGAGATCGGGCTCGCCGGCGAGGTCCGGGCGGTGGGCAACGTCGAGCTGCGCGTGCGCGAGGGCGCCAAGCTCGGATTCGCTCGCAGCATCGTGCCGGAAGCCGTGCGCAAACAGATCGCGAGCCAACGAGGAGTGCAGGTGCGAGCCGTTTCCTCGCTGCAGCAGGCGTGGGAAATCCTTTTCTGACGGCTGGTTGGCGCCGCCACGAAGCGGCCCCTACGTGTTGAAAAAATTTCGACGTCTGTGCTACGTGACTTCATCCTCCGGGCGAAGCCACCGGTTCGAGGGCGGTGGTGGCTTCGGCGACTCGTTGGGGATCAGTAGCGGACGGCGTCGTCGGGCTCGCGCTCGAGCGCGGGATCCGTGGAGTCGTCCACCGGAGTGAGAAGGGAGGAGCCTATGCGATTCGGAGCGCTCCGCACGGCGGGTCTCATGTGCGTATGCCTCGGCCTCGCCGGATGTGCACCGACCAGAGACTTCATCTCGAGTTCACACCTGTGGCCATGGAAACAAGGCCAGGAGGTACCCGGACTCACCGCGGATCTCGCCAAGCCGTTCCCACGGGGCGAGGTCGACGCGGCCAAGGTCGATCTCGCCGTCGCGGCGGCGAGCCCTTCCGAGTTCGACGAGCGCCACCCGCTCGTCGACGAGTACGTGCGTCGCTTCCAAAACGAATGGCGCGGGTTCTACGGCAGGGCCCTCGAGCGCAGCGCCAGCTACGTCCCACGCATGGCATCGATCCTGGCGCGCGAGGGCGTGCCGGCCGACCTCGCCTATCTGCCTCTGATCGAAAGCGGCTTCGTCACCCACGCCGTTTCGCATGCAGGCGCCGTGGGCCCCTGGCAGTTCATCCGCCCCACCGGCCGCCGCTACGGCCTGCGCATCGACTACTACGTCGACGAGCGCCGCGATCCCGTCAAATCGACCGAAGCCGCGGCACGCTACCTGAAAGACCTGTACGGGATGTTCGGCGATTGGAATCTGTCGATCGCCGCGTACAACACCGGCGAAGGCAACATCAGCCGCATCCTCGAAACGAAGGACGCCAAGGTCTTCTGGGACATGGTCGGGCGCGGCTATCTCCACAAGGAGACCGAGCAGTACGTCCCGCGTTTCCTGGCGGCTCTGCAGATCGCCCGCGAACCGGAAGCCTACGGCTTCGAGCTACCCGAAGATCCCGACGACGCGATGAGCGCCGACTGGGTCCACGTCGCTCATCCCCTCCCGCTCTCCAAGATCGCCGAGCTGTCGGGGACGACCAAGGATGCCATCGCCCGCCTCAACCCGGCGCTGCGCCGCGGAGTCGTGCCGCGCTCCGGCTACAACGTCAAGATCCCCAAGGGCACCAAGCGCGCCTACCTCCTCGCCGCCGACAAGATCGACCCCCGCCTGTACGCCTGGAACCCGCGCTCATCGCGCTGCCAGGCCGACGAGGGCCTGCATTGCGTCGAGCGCGGGGAGACGATCGGCTCGATCGCGCGTCGCTACGGCGTCTCCGCCGACAAGCTGCGCCGCGAGAACGGTATCAGCGACCCGCGCAAACTCCAGGTCGGCCGCTCGCTCTACATCCCCGGCCAACGCAAGCAGGTCGCCCGCAAGGCGTCGGGCAAGTCGACCGTGCACAAAGTTCGCCGCGGCGACACGCTCGGCGAGATCGCCGAGCTCTACGGCACCTCGACCAAGGCGATCATGCGCGCCAACGGCATCCAGAATCCTCGCCGGGTCAAGGCAGGCCAGAGCTTGACGATTCCCGGAGCGACGCAAGTCGCGACCGCATCGGCGCCGAAGAGCTCGAACGAGCGCACGGCCTCCGTCCACACGCTGCGGCGCGGCGAGACGGTCGGCGCCATCGCCCGGCGCTACGGGGTCTCGAGCCGCGCCATCCTCGATGCCAACGGCATCCGCGACCCGCGCCGCCTGCAGATCGGTCAGGCGCTCCGCATCCCCGGGACGAGCGCGCCGACGGTCGCACCCAAGGCCGCGGCCGCCGCCTCGGCGCCGGCGAAAGCCACGGCGAAACCGGCCAGCCACGTGCTCGCGGCCGGCGAAACGATCGGCGGCATCGCACGACGCTACGGCGTATCGAGTCGCGCCATCCTCGATGCCAACGGCATCCGCGATCCGCGTGGATTGCGCCCGAACCAGGTGTTGATCATTCCCGAAGACGACGGAGAGCG
>CALJUJ010000219.1 GCA_937975525.1 uncultured bacterium | reverse complement strand
ACGTAGTACTCCGTCCCCACCGGCTTGTGCTGCACCGATTCGACGAACAATCCTGTGAGCAGCAAGGTCGTATCGGCGACACGTCGCAGCTTGGTCACGCGAAACTCCGCCGACGCATGGAACGACTCGAGGTATTCGATCGCGATGGGCTTGGCGAGCCACTCGCGCTCGACGCGCGCGTAGCGTTCGAGGAGACGGACGAGGTAGAACTCGGTGTCTTCGGACGAATCGACCTCCTGGGCCTGCATCGACTCGCGCACCAAGCCGCGAAAGAACTCGGTGAGGTTTGCCTGGAAGCTCGCGGTGTCGGCCATACCAACTCCTTCCTCCCTTCATCCCTGCCCCGCTACCGGAGCTGTGCGGCAACGAAAGCAAGAATAGGGCCCCGGCCCGACGCGAATCAACTTCTTTCCGATTGGGACCGTCCGAATTGTGATGGCCTACGGCCTCAGCTATACTCGCCGCATTTGCGCGCAGAAGGGTGCATGACCGATGCGAGTTCCTAGGCAAGTATGGACAACGGTGCTGATGGCCGGCGCAATCACCTCCGCCCTGTGGCTCGGTGGCCGTACCGTGGAACGAGTGTCGGCGATCGCCGACGAGACCTACGAGAACGTCGAGGCTTTCACCAACGTCCTCGCTCTCGTGCAGAAGACCTACGTCGATGAGGTCACCACCGGTCAGCTGATCGAAGGCGCGATCACGGGAATGCTCGCGGCACTCGACCCGCACAGCGCCTACCTGGCTCCGGACGTCTATGGAGAGCTCCAGGTCGACACCCGCGGAAGTTTCGGTGGCCTCGGCATCGAGATCACCATGCGCGACAACGTGCTGACGGTCGTATCGCCGATCGAGGACACGCCGGCCCATCGTGCCGGCATCCTGCCGGGCGACCAGAACAGCAAGATCGAGGCCGAGTACATCAAGGACATGCCGCTCATAGAGGCGGTCAAGCGAATGCGCGGCCCCGAGGGAACGCCGATCACCATCTCGGTCCGTCGCGAGGGGCTCTCGAAGTTGCTCGACGTCGAGCTGGTGCGCGAGGTCATCCGCATCAAGAGTGTCCGCAAGCAATTGCTCGAACCCGGCTACGGCTACCTGCGCATCGCACAGTTCCAGGAACGCACCGCCAGCGACCTACAAAGGTACCTCAAGGATCTCGAAGACGAGTCGAGAGGCCCACTCGCTGGACTCGTGCTCGACCTCCGCAACAACCCCGGCGGTCTCCTGACCCAGGCGGTGCGCGCGTCGGACCTCTTCTTGGATACGGGCCTGGTCGTCTACACCGACGGGCGCCTGGACAACCAGAAGCACAAGTACTACGCGCGCAAGAACGGCAGCCGGACCGATTTCCCGATGATCGTTCTCGTCAACAGCGGCAGCGCCAGCGCCTCCGAGATCGTCGCCGGGGCGTTGCAAGACCACAAGCGCGCCCTCGTCCTCGGCACCCAAACGTTCGGCAAAGGGTCCGTGCAGACCATCCTTCCCCTCGAGAAGGATTCGGCCATCCGCTTGACCACGGCCCGATACTACACGCCGAACGGACGCTCCATCCAGGCGACGGGCATCACTCCGGACATCGTCATGGAATTCGTTCCCGGCGACGCGAAGGACGACGACAAGACGGGTGCCGCCATTCGCGAGGAGAACCTTCCAGGCCACTTCGAGCAGCCGGACGACGAGGCCGAGGACGAATCCGAGTCGCTGCCCACCGAGAACGGAATCCTCAAGCGCACCATCGACATCGACCGCGACCCGCAGCTCCGCCGTGCGCTCGAGCTCTTGAAGAGCTGGAACGTATTCAAGACCGTGGTTGCCAGCCATCCGGCTGCGTGAACGCACCATGACGCCCGGCCCGGCCTCGCCACGCCCGCGGCGCAGGCCGGCCAAGGGCCGGTCGCCGGAGGCGACCCTGGCCCTGCCGTTCGACCGTTCGGCGCCGGACAGCCTTCTCTCGGTGACTCAGCTCGTCGGGATCGTGCGCACCGCGCTCGCCTCGGGGGTCGGCGCGCACTGGGTCGCCGGCGAAGTTTCCAACCTGCGTGTTCCGCCCTCGGGTCATTGCTATTTCACGCTCAAGGACGAGCGGGCGCAGATCGCTGCGGTGATGTTTCGCAGCGCCGCTCGAGCGCTGCGCTTCGAGCTGGAGGACGGACTCGAGGTGATGCTCTTCGGCAGCGCGCAGGTGTACGAGGCGCGCGGCACGCTGCAGATCGTCGTCGACAAGATGGAGCCCCTCGGGATCGGGGCGCTACAGCTCGCCGTCGAACAGCTCAAGCAACGGCTCTCCGCCGAAGGCCTGTTCGCCGAGGAACGCAAGCGCGACCTCCCCTACTTTCCCCGCTGCGTGGGCGTCGTCACGGCGCTCAAAGGTGCCGCGGTGCACGACATGATCGCCACCATGCGGCAGCGCATGCCGGCGACTCGAATCCTCTTGCGGCCCGTGCTCGTTCAGGGCGACCAGGCGCCCGAAGACATCGTTCGTGGCTTGAGCGACCTCGCCGAGGACGGCAGTGCCGAGGTCGTCGTGCTCGGCCGCGGCGGCGGCTCGATCGAGGATCTATGGGCCTTCAACGACGAACGCGTGATCCGCGCCATCGCCGCCTGCCCCGTACCGGTCGTGTCTGCCGTCGGTCACGAAGTCGACTGGACCCTGGCGGATCTCGTCGCCGACCGCCGCGCGGCAACCCCGACGGCGGCTGCCGCGCTCGTCGTGCCCGACGCCCGTGATCTAGGCGAGCAGATCCAGGCGCTGGCGATCGACGTGCAGCGTGCCGTGCAACGCCACCTCGAGCGCCGGCGCGCGGTCGTCGAAGCGCTCGCTCGCCACGTTCGCGATCCACGACAGGTCCTGCAGAGCCTACAGATTCGCGTCGACGAGCTCGCCGAACGCGCCCTCCGCGCCGCACGTTCCCAGCTCGAGCGTAAGCAGAGCGCCCTGGCGCGGCTCGCCGGCGGGCTACACGCCCTCAGCCCACTCGCCGTTCTCGACCGCGGCTACGCCATCCTGACCCGGGAAGACGGCGAGATCGCTCGCGAGGCCGACGACTTGCGGCCCAACGAGCTCGTCTACGCGCGATTGTCCCAGGGTCAGGCGCGGATGCGCGTCGAGGCGACCAACTCAGCCAACCCCAAGTCGCGTTCGGAGGAATCGGATGCCTGAGACCCCGCCCGTGCGCAGCTTCCAGGACGGCGTTGCCGAGCTCGAGGCGCTGGTGCGCAAGCTCGAGGCGGGAGATCTGCCGCTCGAAGATGCGCTCGCCGCCTTCGAATCCGGGATCGCCCTCGTTCGTGAGCTCGGCAAGCGGCTCGACGAAGCCGAGTCCCGCATCGAAGTGCTCACCCGGTCGGCCGCAGGCGCGCTCGAAACCCGAAGTGCGGACGTTCCCGACGAGGAAACGACGTCTTAGGTCAGCATGGACCTCGACCGCTACCTCCGCGCTCGGCGTCGCCTGATCGACCAGGCGCTCCGCGCGGCCGTACGCCCACGTCGCGCCGATCGTCTCAACGAAGCGATGCGCTATGGCCTGCTCGACGGCGGCAAGCGACTGCGACCGATTCTCACCCTGGCCGCTTGCGAGAGCGTCGGCGGCGATTCGACGAACGCTCTTCCCTTCGCGTGCGCGATCGAAATGATTCACGCCTACTCGCTCATGCACGACGACCTCCCGGCGATGGACGATGACGACATGCGACGCGGTCGCCCGAGCACCCACGTCGTCTATGGTGAAGCACTCGCCATCCTCGCCGGCGACGCACTGCTCACCGATGCGTTTGCGCTTCTCGCTCAGCGATCGACCGTGCCCGCAAAGACGAATCTCACGCTCATCCACGAGATCGCTCGGGCGTCAGGCAGCGCGGGCATGGTCTCCGGACAAGCCCGCGACATGGGGGGGGAAGACGCCCACACGAACGTCCGCAAGCTGGAGACGACGCACCGGCGCAAGACGGGTGCGCTGCTGCGCTGCGCCGCCCGCGCGGGCGCACTCGCCGGGCGCGGAAGCGCCAAGCAGATCGATGCGATCACTGCGTTCTCCGAAGACCTTGGCCTCGCGTTCCAGATCGTCGACGACCTGCTCGACGCGGAGGGCTCGACGGCGACGACGGGAAAGCGCGTCGGGCGCGACCAGGTGCAGGGCAAGGCCACCTTTCCCGGCTTGTTGGGGAGCGAGGGCTCCCGCAAGCGCGTACGCGCGCTGATCGAGCGTGCCACGAACGCGCTCGCCGACTTCGACCCCCGCGCAGACCCACTGCGGGCCCTGGCGGGGCACGTCATCGCACGTCTCCCAGCTGGTCGGCGCGACCAATCGGTGCCGTCGTGACGCGTACGACAGCACCGCATACGAGCGCGTCGCGCGAACGATTGGACAAGCTCTTGGTCGAACGCGGCCTCGAGTCGAGTCGGGAACGGGCCCAGCGCCGCATCATGGCCGGTGAGGTCGTCGTCGACAGCCAACGAATCGACAAGCCGGGAACGCTGGTGGCGTGCGACGCCGAGGTCGTCGTTCGCAGTTCGCGAGCCGACTTCGTCAGTCGCGGAGGACTGAAGCTGCAGGCGGCGCTCGACCACTGGCAGCTCGACGTCGGCGGACTGGCCGCAGCGGACATCGGAGCGTCGACGGGCGGGTTCACGGATTGCTTGCTTCGGGGCGGAGCGATGAGCGTTCTCGCAATCGACGTCGGCTACGGCCAGTTCGCGTGGTCGCTGCGTGGCGATCCCCGGGTGCGACTGCTGGAGCGGACCAACGTTCGCAGCATGGACGTCGCTGCATTCGTCGATACCGTGGACCTCGCCGCGATCGACGTCTCCTTCATCTCGCTGCGGCTCGTCCTGCCCAACGTTCTGGCGCTGTTACGCGCCGGCGGCCATCTCCTGCCGCTGGTCAAGCCCCAGTTCGAGGTCGGCCGCGGTCAGATCGGGCGAGGCGGGGTCGTTCGCGACCCCAACCTGCGCCGCGCCGCGGTGGCCGCGGTGCGTGATTTCGCCATCGATCTCGGCTGCGTCTACCTCGGCGATTTCGAGAGCCCGGTGATCGGCCCAAAAGGAAATCACGAGTACTTTCTTCACCTACGAGCGCCGCTCCAGAAGACGGAAGGCACCGGAGGCAAGTGAAGGCATGCGCGCACTCGTACTCGACGAGCACGGCGCGAGCGTAAGCGACCGTCCCGAACCAGAGGCGCGCCCGGATTGGGCGGTCGTGCGGGTCGCCGTTGCCGGAATCTGCAACACGGATCTCGAGCTCGTCCGCGGCTACATGGGCTTCCGCGGAGTCTTGGGACACGAGTTCACCGGAACCGTCGAAGCGGGCCCGCCTGATTGGATCGGACAGCGGGTCGTGGCCGAGATCAACTTCGCCTGCCAGACCTGCGGGTGGTGCCACCGCGGTCTGCAGCGGCACTGCCCCCACCGCCAGGTACTCGGAATCGCCGACGCCGACGGCGCTTTCGCCGAACGGGTCGTGGTACCGGTCGCGAATCTACACGTGGTACCGGGCCGTGTCCCCGACGACGCCGCGGTCTTTGCCGAGCCGTTGGCCGCAGCGTTCGAGATCCTCGAGCAGCTGCACCTCGAACCCGGCGTCCGCTGCATCGTGTTCGGCGACGGCAAGCTCGGCCTCCTGGTGGCTCAGGTGCTCGATGCGGCCGGGGCCTTGGTCACTGCGGTCGGCAAGCACGAAGACAACCTCAAGGTGCTGGCGATGCGGGGTATCGAAACGTACCTCCTCGACTCGTTTCCGGAGCGGGCCGCCCCCGTCGTCGTCGACGCGACGGGAAGCGCTGCGGGATTCGGTCGCGCGCTCGCGGCGACCGAGCCTCGCGGCACGCTCGTCTTGAAGAGCACGGTCGCCGATCGCTTCGCCGCGGACCTGGCTCCCATCGTGATCAACGAGATCCGCGTGCTCGGCTCGCGTTGCGGCCCGTTCGAGCCTGCCCTGCGCGCCCTCGCGCGCAACCTGATCAACGTCGCGCCCCTGGTCAGCGACCGCTACCCGCTGGCACGAGGCGTCGACGGACTCGAGCGGGCCAGCGAACCTGGAATCCGCAAGATCATTCTCGACATCGGTGCATGACGGCAGCAGCGCTCGCGCGGCGCGGGCGCAGTCTGTGGACTGCTTTGGCCCCAGGTATGCCTCGAGCGAGTGCGGGTCGACGGACCTGACCGAATGGCACGCGTCGTGCTTTGCAAATGTGCGACAAGGACTCACCCAGGAGGTCGTGATGATGTTGCTCGATTGGATCTACGCGCTGTTGACTACCGCACGCGAGCTCGCGGGCCTGCTCGCCCTGTCGCTCGATCCGCCACGGAGCTGAGCCTCACGCCCCCGGAAAACGCGCATCGCGGGGCACGCTCGGGCGCCCGTCGACATCGTTCCGCGGCGATGCCGTGGTGCGGGGAGCGATGCCTTCGGACCAAGACCACGAGGCCGCAATACCAGGCGGTCGTTATACCTTGCCCGCTGACCCCGACCATGACCGCTCGCCTTCGACGGTCGGCCCGAGCGACGTTGACTCGTTGCTCCAACTCGGGTAGACATCGCCCTCCGTGCGGGCGTAGCTCAGCTGGCTAGAGCGTATGCTTGCCAAGCATAAGGTCGCCGGTTCGATCCCGGTCGCCCGCTCTTTCGAGGCCCTGACTCGTCAGGGCCTTTTTCTTTCTCATGGTGGTGAGCATCCGAAGAGAATCCGCACGCAGCCTGTTCCAGGCGCTGGAGGGCTTCCTGATCGCCGACGAAGTCCTCGGCGACAAGCAGTGCGTGCGGATGATTCTGGAGAAGGCCGAGGCCGAACAGGGTGCCGCCGGCAAGAAGCGATTCGACGTCGACCGAGTATTTCGGCAACGGCTCGTCTTCGGTCGGATCGACGATTTCCTGGACGGCTGGCTTCGGCGCCGCGACATCCGAGCCGACCCGTTCAAGGTGTTCCGGTACGAAGGAACGGAACGCGGGCCGATGCAGCATCAGACCGCGATCGGGCCGTCGCAGGCGCACATCGATCGGATGCACGACCGGCTCGCGGAGCGCGTGCCCGAGTTCCCCGATCTTCGCAAGGCCGTCGCCCGGGCCTCGAGCAAGGCGATCTCTCCGACGTTCCGCCTGCAGTTTCCGCTCCCCTTCGGGGCCGCTGGTGACGTCCGGACCTCCGCGTCGCTTCGCGACCTCCAACGCTCGACCTACGAGGTTGCTCTGTGGGCGGCGACGGGTGGAGACGCCGCACGCGGCTGGAACTACGACGTCGGGCTGCTCATCTTCCACGCCCGTGATCGCGTCCGGACGCTGCTCGGCGACGAGCTGTGGGACGTATGGCCGGACGTCCGCGAGCGTATCTGGGAGGCAGCCCGCGTGTGGGTGACGCTGATTTGAGAAGGTCGACTCCGCCCCCGGACCTCGGCATACTCACAGCATGAACCGTCTCACGATCTTCTGTGTCGCCGCCGCGCTCTGCGGGCAGGCATGCTCGACGCAGGATCCGAAATCGGCGGAGCAGTATTTCCGCGACGCCAACGACTACTATCGCAATGGCGGCTACGACCTCGCGATCGAGCAATACCGGGAACTCCTCGATCGCCATCCCTTCAGCGACCACACCGAAGAAGCCGAGTTGCGCATCGCCCACGCGCACTTCCTCGCCGCCGACTACACCGCGGCGATCGTCGCACTCACGGACTTCCAGCGGCGCCACCCCACGAGCGACCAGCTCCCGCTGGTAGGCTACCTGCTCGGCATGAGCTACGTTCGCCAGATGGGCTCTGCCGACCGCGACCAGACGGCGGCACAGAGCGCTCACACGTACTTCGCAACCCTGTTGCATCAATACCCGCACAGCCCTTTCGCCGATCTCGGGCGCGAAGAGCTCGCTGCGTGCCGCGAGAGCCTCGCCGAGCACGAGCTCGGCATCGCCCGCTTCTACGAGAACCGTGGCAACGACGACGCCGCCGAGGTACGCCTGCTTTCGCTCTCCTCGAAGTTCGGCGAGACGCAGACCGCGGCGCTCGCGCTGTTGCGGCTGACTCGTCAATACGTCCGCGAAGGCAACTCCGACCACGCCGTCCTCGCCGCACGCGCCGTCGAGGCTCTCCATCCCGACAGCGCCGAGGCGCGCCAGGCGCGCAGCCTGGTCGCCGCCGCCGATGCGGCGGCCGTGCCACCCACCACCGATCCGCTCGACCTGCTGATGATCGCCAACGGCCGGGTCCGCGAAGACACGGCCTTCGGCGTCCCCAAAGCCCCAACCGCTTCCGAACGAAGCGGCCGACCGAGGTTCGGCGGCGCCAACATGCCACGGGCCGACCCCTTAGGAGGGGGCGCGCCTTTCTGAGCGGCAGCCGTGAGGCGCACCGCCGTCTGGCCGGGAGCCACACAAGCCGGACGACTGCACCAGGCGTCGGTGCTCGTGGTCGGCATGGGCGGACTCGGCCATCCGGCAGCGTCGCGCCTCGTCGAAATGGGGGTGGGGCGCCTCGGGATCGTCGATCCGGACCACGTCGAGCTGTCCAACCTGCCGCGACAGCTCCTGTTTTGCGAGGACGACGTCGGTAGGCCCAAGGTGGAGATCGCCAGCCAGCGCCTGCGGATGGCAGCGGGCGACACGCTCGTCGAATCGCACCAGCAGGAGCTCACGCGAGCCGACGCATCCCTGGTGCTGGACTACGACTTGATCGTCGACGCGACCGACTCGCTCGCTTCGAAAATGCTGGTTCACGACGTGGCGCTCGAAGTCGGCAAGCCGCTGGTGCACGCCGGCGTGACCGGCGACCAGGGCCAGCTTTTTACGGTTCTGCCCGGCCGCGGCGCATGTCTGCGCTGCATCTTCCCCGCGATCGACGCTGCCGAGCCCGGTGCCTCGTGCGCGGAAGCCGGGGTG
>CALJUJ010000218.1 GCA_937975525.1 uncultured bacterium | reverse complement strand
ACCCCGACGATCTTCTCCGTCGTGACCCAACATCTCGACCCCGTCGCCAGCGGCGTCGGCGACTTCGACAAGCGAGTCACTGTCGCCGCCGAGTTCGACACATGGACCGACGCCCGTGACTACGCCGAGTCGACCAACTTCGAGATCGACGGCTCGATGTTCCCCAACATCGACCTCGACGAGATCGGCGACCAGTTCGGCGAGTACCAGAGCGGCTTCTGGCATGGCAACAACAAGTACGCCGCGATCTTCCTCGTCGGCCCGTTCGTCGAGTGATGGGCAGCGACTTCTGTTTCGAGTGCGGGCGAGATCTCCCCGGCGAGCATCTCGGCTGGTGCTCGTCGAACGCGCCGACCCCGATCGACTTCTCCGAGTCGACCCGGCACGCTCGACGAAGCGACCCGACGACGTCGAAGCAAGCCGCAGCGCGACTCGATCACACGCTCGCCGACCACCACCGCGTCGTGCTCGACTGGCTCGACGAGCACGGGCCTGCCACCGACGACCAGATCGCTCAGGCGATGGTCGACGCTGACCTCACGACTCGAACCGAGACCGCGCGCCGCTGGGTGCGAACGCTTCGAGAAGAACACGACCAGATCGCTCCGGCGATGCGTCACGGCCAGCAGATCCAACTACCGAACCCGTCGGGTCGACTCGCTCTCGCGTGGACGACTCGCACCCCCCGAAAGGAACAGCAATGACCAAAGGCAAAGACATGATCTCCGCGCAGATGGACACGAGCCTGATCGAGCAACTGACCGCCTACGCAAAGGCTCAGGGTGTCACGCGATCCGCAGCAGTTCGACTCGCGATCGTGAAGCTGCTCGACGAAGAGTCGTGAGCTACTGCCACGCGTTCGTCGCTCTCGTAGCGCTCTGCGCCTACATGACGATCCTGGTCGTATGGGCGCAGCGTCGAGACGAGCCGCCGCGGTAGTGTCGAGATGTGTTCGACGACGACTGCGACGGCTACGAGTGCAAGTGGTGCGGCGACCTAGCTCGTGGCTGGTACTTCTGCTCGCAGGCGTGTCGACTCGCGTGGCGTGACTCGGCGAACCGTCCCGAACGCTTCGGGGACCCGAAGCCGCTGCGGCGTCGCGCCTAGACGATTCGCACGTCGCCGACGCTGCCCGACTCGACGTCGATCGTGACCGACCCCGAACGACGAGCGCCAGCGCCAGCGCTCTCGGCGTACTGCGGCGACCCCGCATCCTCGGACGGTAGCTGCACCCACGTGCGCGGCCCGAGCCACTCGCAACGGAAGCTGTGGTAGTGACCAGAGACGAGCAGGTCAGCAGCGCCGATCGGGCGATGGTTCCCAGCCTGCTTGTCGTGCCACGCCTGCACCTTGCCCTGCCCGCGAACCTGATGCCCGTGAAAGACGCCGAGCCGTAGCCCGTCGACTTCGACACACACCGTCAGATCGTCGCCCGGTATCGCCCAGCGCACGTGGTCGTAGGCGGGAAGATCTCGACACGCCCAGCGGCAGTCGTCGATCGCTGCGACGTCGACGTTGTCGCCGACGATCGAGTCGCGCTTGCCGTGCCGGTTCTCGCCGTGGTTGCCAGGCACAGCGACGACCGTGACTCGCTCGACGAGCGTCGACGCCTTGTCGATAATCGCCATCGCGCCCTCGCGCACGACCGCTCGCTGCTCTCTGTCGTTCATCTCGACGGAGTACAGTTGCTGGCTGCCGTAGAAGTGCGGGCTGCACGACTCGACGAGATCCCCGCCGAACACGACGACGATCTCCCCTGGCTTGCTCGACTGCTTCCACGACCGCTCGAAGCGCGCAGGCAACTCGCCGATCGTGTCGAGCACGTGTTCGATCGTCCCCGCTTTGCCGATCTGCCAGTCGGACGTCGCCCAGATCTGGCCTCCTAGACGGCTCTCAATCGCCGTAGAGCGCTTGCGACGGCGTAGAGCGGCGACGAGCGCTTCGAGATCTCGCGCCGCTCTAGGACGTTTGAGAGCCGTCAGACGGTAATACCAGCACCACTCGCCCGTGCCAGCCTTCTGTTGCCACTTGCGTACTTGCAGCGACCCCGGCTTGATCGACCACTCTTCTGGATCGAGTCGCATCTCTGCGAGGATCGACGCTTCGTCGGGGTCGATCGCATCTGTTGTCGACAACCCCGTGAACTCGGCGTGACCGCTCTCGTGGTCAACGACGTGCCCCGGCTCCCAGCCAGGAGGCGGACGGTCCGGCCCGTTCGAGTGCGCCGTCAGCCGCGTGAAGTCTTCAGCCGCGGACATAGTCTCGCCATCGGATGAGCGACGAGTATCCGATGTCGACGCCGACCTCTCGAATGCTGCGATGCACAGCAGCGAGAGACAGCGACTCGTCGGCGAGCGCTTCCTCGACCGCGTGCAGGAGATCTGGATCGGTCGTGTGCAGGTGGTCGATCACCTGTAGGTAGTTAGGTCGCCTCGTCGGTGCGTAACTGGCCTTGAACTGCTCGGCCTTCGACACGGTGCGCCTCCAGATGATCGTCGAGTCGCTCGGATACGTGCTCGACCCGGTCAAGGGTAATCGCGGAGCGTTCGTCGACGCGTGATAGCAGCGCGAGCGACTTACCGTGCTGCGCTTCGTTCTCGTGTCGTAACTGGCGAAACTGAAACGCCGCCGTCAGGCTGATGCCTGCGAGCGCGAAGAGACCGGAGACGATCGCCACCCAGAGTTCCATCGCTTAGTCGAGCAACGCAGCCCACGTCTGAGGGCCGACGATGCCATCGGCGGTGAGACCGTTCGCCGACTGGAAGAGTCGGACGGCCTTCAGGGTGGCGGGCCCGAACGCGCCGTCGCTCTTGAGCGGGTAGCCCTTCGTCGTGAGTTGCGTCTGCATGAACTCGACGACCGCGCCGCGCTGGCCGCGCTTGACGATCGTCTTGCGACATGCCTGGACGAACTTCGCGACCTCGGCGAGGACGTTCTCGGGTTCGGGCTTCGGGAGGTTGCCGGTGCCGTCGGGCATCGGGCCGTCGACCCAGCCTTGCGACGTGAGAGCCTGGACGTGCCACCACTCAGAGCGCACTGTTGCTCGAAGACCGTAGCGCTCTAGGAAGGGGTGGACCTCGGCGCGAGCCTGCGCACGAGTTCGATTCCACGGGCGCTTCAGATCGACGGCGTGGCCGTAGCCGTCGCCCTGGATCATGTGCCACGAGCCTTTCGGGGTCCAGTCGTACGGGAAGCTGCTGCCGGTTCGGAGGGTCCGGTTCGGGTTGGCAGCGAGGTTGCCGCGGCCTGCCTTGTAGGCGGCATAGAGCCGCTCCTGCTTTGCTCGATCTCGCACGGCCGGATAGGTGCCGTACTTGCTGAGCTTTGGCTCGGCGAGCAGGAGCCGGATGCGATGCGCGAGAACGGGGTGGACGCCTCGCAGGTTCGAGTCGAGCGACATCAGTCGAGCAGGTCGTCGTCGGTGCCGACCTTCGGCACTCGTACCAGCGCGCCGTCGGCGTTACCGATCGGGCCAGCAGTAGCGGCCACGACTTTCAGGAAGCTGACGACGGCGGCCATGCCACCAGCGGCGAGCATCTCAACGAAGTTGGCGTCCATGACGTCGACGCCGTTCGCCGAGACGAGAGCAACGATGGTCGCTGCGCCGGTCGACAGGCTGCGTTCGAGGGCGTCAATCCAGAAGGTCGAAGATCTCAACATGGCAGCAAGGCTAGTCGCCGTCGGCGTCTCGATCTAGGGCGACCGAGATCATATGCATGACGAACGCAACGCAGGTGATGATGAGCGCGTAGCGGAACGTGTCGCTGCCGGGAGGCAACGTGACGAGAATGTAGGCCGAACCGGCGAGGGTCCAAGCCAGGATGAAGATCTCACGCAGGTATCTCATGAGCGGTTCCTTCTGCGAGTAGGGCCGGACGGTCCAGAGGGCGAGGACGGTCCAGCGGTCGGGGTAGATGGCGGCGACGGTCGTGGCATGGCAAGTGCC
Source organism: uncultured bacterium (assembly GCA_937975525.1). GTDB lineage: Bacteria > Desulfobacterota > Binatia > HRBIN30 > HRBIN30 > CALJUJ01. Next base: position 19,636 of record CALJUJ010000218.1, on the reverse strand, counting down.
GCAGACGACGCTGCGGTCACTGCGATCACGGTGCGCCGATCGCCGTTGTCGATTGTCGAGTTGGTCGACGTGTAGTCGTCGAGCGTTCCGTCGAACATCTCATCGGCGACGGCTTCCTCGAAGATCTCCTTGACCTCGTCGGGGGCCTCGTCGATCTGTTCGCCGAGCGCGCCGATCTGGTCGAGGTCGAGTTCCTCGAACGCTTCTGCTTCGACGACTTCCTCGAATGTCTCGACAAGCGCTTCGATCTCTTGCTCGTCGAGTTCTTCGTCAGCGATCGTCTCCAGCACCACCGTGACGTCTTCGACGAACTCGACGTCGGCGTTGTCGACAATCACAGCGAGAGCTTCGACCACTTCGGGTTCCAACTCGATCTCGTTAGGGTCCGGTTCCAACTCGATCTCGTTAGGGTCCGGTTCCAACTCGACTTCGTTAGGTTCGTCCTCGATCTCCACGACAGGCTCTAGGAGCGTCGTAGACGTCGTCGTCGGCGCGAGAGTAGTGCTAGTCGTCGTCGACGTTGTCGACGTGGTAGAGGGGCTGAGAGACGTCGTAGGCGGCGTCGTAGTCGTAGGCGGCAACGTCGTGACCGGTGGCAGCGTCGTCGTGCTCGTCGTCGTCGGCGGAGCCGTCGTTGTGGAGGTTGTCGTCGAGGTTGTCGTCGACGTCGTCGTCGGGGCCTGGGTCGTCGTCGTCGAGGTAGTCGTCGTGGGCGGCAAAGTGGACGAAGTAGTTGTTGTCGTCGTCGTCTCTGGGGGCGCCTGAGTAGTCGTCGATGGCGGGGTCGTAGTGGTAGATGGCGGAGCCTCCGTTGTCGTCGTCGAAGTTGTCGTCGTCGAGGTCGTCGAAGTCGTCGAGGTCGTGGTCGTTGGCGCAGCGGTAGTCGTGGTCGTCGTAGTGGTCGTCGTGGTCGTCGGCGACCAGCCCTCGTCTGAGAACGTCACCGCCATCGACCCCGTCGGAACCGTGTAGTTGCCTCCCGACTCCCGCTGGAACGTCGTGAACCGCAGAACGTAGTCGCCCGCCTCGGGCGTCAGGTGCAGCTTCGACGAATAGCAGTCGCCCGTGTCATTGTGGTTGCCGTCGTCATCGGAGGCGATCGTCGCGCCGGTCGAGTCGAACAGCATCAGCCACGGATCGACCTGAGTGGCGAAGTCGAGCGGGCAGTCGACCTGCGACGATGCGACGACGTGCAGCAACGTCTCGCCGTCGAGCGTCAGACTCCAATCGACGTAGGGCTCGTCGCTCGACACGTCGACCGTCCAGCCGTCGGCTGCTGCCGGGGCAATCGGCCCCAGGAACGCGATCAGGTACGAGGCCGCGAGTGCGGCTCTACTCGTCCTGCGGGTCCAGGTCCTCAGCCGCATCGTCGCCCGCTTCGGCGTTGGCGACTTGCGCACTCAGGATCTCGTTCTGCGCCGTGAGCACGGCGATCTCGAACTGGTCAGGGAATCGGGTCTGCAGGATCGCGAGGACCCGGTCGGTGATGTTTGTCTGGCTCATGCAGCCTCCAGCGTAGCAACCCGGCTTCGCAGAGATTTGATCTCTGCGACAGCCGCAGCGATGACGCACTCCCATTTCCAACCGACACCCTTGAGCGTGCCGTCCACGTCCTCGACCTGTGCGAACTTGGCGGTGGTCGAGTTGGCGAGAACGTCGTCAGCGATGAAACCGACCTGCATGTCAGCCTCTCGCCACGCTCGGTTGTCGTCGGGTTCGTCGCCTTCTTGCAGCCAGCGCTCGTTGAATGTGACCGGCTGGAGCGCGTCGATCCACGCACCAGCTTCAGACGCCGTGACGTTCGTGATGTTCTCCTTGACGTCGGCGCTCGACGTGAAGTTGTACAGCGTACCGAAGGTGTTGTTGCGAAGAACGTACCGGTAACCGCTTGTCGTCGTGGTTTCTAGTCCTGCGGTATTGACCGTGCCGCCAGCGGCGATGAGGCATTGCGTGCCGTTTGCCGTGAGCGAAAGCTGGTCGGTCGTGTTCCGGTACATGCCGGTATTCGTGTCACCAGTGAACGAGTACGCAGGTGTCCCCACCGCTCCGTCGACTGTTCGGATGCCGCCCGAGTAGAGATACCCGCCCTCAGTACCGTTGCCCGACCACCGAGTAACACCGTTGTTGCCCGTAATGAAGAAACCCGTGTTTGAGTCGTTGATGAACGTGTACGCAGGCGTTGCTGCTGATCCGTTCGCAACACGAATGCCATTAGAAGCGAAACGAGCGACTTGTGTGCCACCCGCAGTAACGCCTAGCTGGTTCGCTGCGTGCGGGTAGAGTCCGGTATCCCCGTCGCTGGCGAACGTGAACGTCGGGTCAGCCGCTGAACCGCTGCCGCCTTTGATCTCGTCGTCCAGCGTCACGATGCCGGACACAGACAGAGTGCCGGTGATCGCTATGTTGTCCTCGGACTCATCGAGCAGGATCTGGCAGGTTGAGCTGTTGCCGCCCGCTCGAATGTAGACATCGCCGCCTGTCCCGGCTGACAGGAGCGTGATCGAGCCGTCGTTGATGAGGATGTATTCGTCGCCGGTCTCCGCCATACCGGCGGTACGGAGACCGACGTAGCTGGACGAGAACGCTTGACCGAGAACGATGCCGCTATCGGCACCACCCGACTGAGCGGTGAAGTGACCGGTCGAGGTCGTGTCGCCGCTCAACCCGAGCGAGGTCAGCGTGCCAAGCGAGGTGATGTTCGTCTGGGCAGCGGTCAGCACGGTGCCGGTCAGGTCGGCGGTAATGCCGGACGAGTTGAACGTCGCCCGCAGCGTGCCACCCGTTGCGATGCCGACTGCGTTTGCTCCGCTCCGGAACATGCCGGTGTCGGCGTCCCCGTCGAACGTGTACGTCGGGGCAGACGCCGACCCGTTAGCGTTCTTGATCTTCGTGCCGGGAGTGAAGATGTTGAGTTGTGAGGCGGTAAGAATCTGGCCGCTTGTGAAGCCCATTAGCCGAGCCTGTTCTGGTCAAGGATTCCGAACTCGCCGGAATCGAGGATGAAGAAGATGGTCTGGTCGCCGTCTTCGAGAGAGACCGTCAGTTTTGCATTCCCAGGCGTGATCTGCCACGAGATGCCTGCGATGACGCCTGCGATGACGATCGTCGCCGACGCGCCCGCTGGTTGGAACTGAATCGAGCAGCCGTCGCCGACAGAGAACTTGACTAGCTCATAGCCGTCGTTCTCGCCCTCGGCAATCGAAGGCATCTCGATCGCACGAGTGGCGAGCGGTGGGACGAGTCCGACGCCGTACTGGTTGAGGAACGCGTTAGCTAGGTCGAGCGTTGCCGCGTCGTCGACAGCGAGCAGTCCTGAGCGAGTCAGAGATCGAGCACCGAACGCGTTGAGGTTCGCTGCCGAGACCGATGCCTTCTGGGGCGTGCCGCCCGTCGTCGTGAACTCGACCTGCGAGTAGGACGCGGTAGCTCCCGATGCGAAGTCGATGCGCTGGAACTCGTGCGGCTCGTCTCCGGACGGGGTCAGGGACGAGTCGAAGATGTTGAGAGCGACGAGACCCGTCACCCCGGTAACGGCGTCAGAGATCGACTGCTGGCCTCGGGTGCGGAACGTGAGCGAGTTGTAGTCGTTCGTCCCGTCGACCGGTAGACCGTGCCGGACGTAGACGTCGCCGCCGTCGGATTGCTCGATGGTCTGGATGAGCTGACCGGCTGTGCCCGTGTAGTTCGTGACCGCTTGCATCGACTGGCCGACGTCACCGGACGGGTTCAGGATCGTCGTCTGCGTGATCTGGGAACTGACGGTGTTCGCTGCGGCGAGCACGGCGGTCAGGGCTGCAGCGGCGGACCCAGCAGAGATGTCGAGACCGTTGCCGGAGTCGGTCTCAGCGAACGACAGCGTGCCGAGCATCGTGAGCGCGTCGGACACCGTCAGCGTCATGCGCGACTCGAACCGGTTGTCGAAGTCCCAGGCGACGTCGGTCACGACGCCGGAGAACGCTGCGGGTGCGCCGTGAGTCCACGCCGGGGCCTTGCTGGTGAGCGATGCGTTGCCGTTGATGCTCCACGTTTCGCCGGTTGACTCGGTGAACGAGGACGCGCCGACGAAGCCGCGCGTCGGGTCGAAACTGACGACCTGCGTCCCGTCGATGCCGTTGTGGACTTGTGCTGCGAACGCCTCGCCGTTCATAGGTGCGTTGCCGTTGCTGCGGGCTGCGCCCACCGTGACCGGGTTGCTGGTGGTCGTCGCCGTGTACGTCCCTGAGCGGGTGACGGTGCTGCCGAGTTGTGTGTAGGTGACGCCGTCGGTGGAGGTGAAGAACGTGGCGACGTTCTCGCTGCTGCCGTTGTCGACGTCGTGAGTCACTCGTACCCACCCGGTCTGCCCTGCAGAGAAGACGGTGTTCGGGGAAACGGTGGATGTCCAGTCGAGAGCGGAGCCGCTGCTGAACCGGGTGAGCCGTAGGTTGCCGCTACCGTCGAACTGGAACAGCCACTCGCCCGTGTCGCCGGTGCCTCGTTTGCTGATGATGCCGCCGAAGGATGCGGGCGAAGACCAGTCGGTCGAGATCTTGGCGCGAATGTCAACGTCGCCTGTGACATTGGCGCTGGCGAACGTGGCCTGTGCGTAGTCTCCGGCACTGCCGGGAAGGGTGAGCTGCGAGGCCGGTGCCCCAGACGGCGAGTCGGTCACGTTGGCCGTCAGCCGGGCGACCTTTCCCAGGAACTCGGCGTTCGTGTACGTCCCGCCTCCCTGCGGCGTGTACTTCGACGACGAGTTGTCGAGCTGTAGCGTCATCGAGCCGCCTGAGTAGGCGAGCGCGTCGCCTTGCTTGCCGTATCGGATCGACGCTCCGAGAACGTCGGTGACCGGGACCGCTGCCGGGTTCGCGCCGCCGTCCTTGTCGGTCGGCTGGAGATCAAGCGCCCAGTTCCACGTCGCCATTACAACTGACCGGTCAGGATCGGTACGACGCCGCCGTGCGAGCGGGCGTACTGTTGCAGGCTGCGCACGACGTCAGCGCCATCGGAGCCGGGTGGCATGTTGACCGTCACGTTGACGGTGCCGCCTCCGAGACCGCCAGCGGGCAGCGCAGAAGAGCCGGGTGTTCGATGCAACGGCACGACGGCTTCGGGTCCTGCCTCGCCGATCAGGGCACGCGTCGGTCGAGTAACGATGCCGCCCTCGGCACCGAACGCACCGAAGTCGATCTGGCCGATCTGGTTCGACAACTGTGCCGTCGTGACACCGTAGGCCTGCGCGAACAGGTTGAGCCGCAAGTCGATCGGCACTTCGAGACCTGACATCTGTTCGAGCGCGCTGATCGCTGCGCCGATCTCGGAGACGGCGACGTCGCCCGCTGTCGCGACTGCACCGATGCTCTCAATGAAGCTTGTGAAAGCTGCGTTGACTTCTGGCCCGTCTAGGTCGCCGCCAGCGTCGACGATCTGGCCGATCGCTGCTGCGGCTTCTCCCGCCATCTCACCGAACTGCACCTTGAGTTCGGGCAACGACTTGTCGCCAACGTTCTCGACGATCTCCTTGAACTCTTCGGCCAGTAACTGCGCTTCGGCTAGTGCGACGCTCTCGGACAGGATCGAGCCCATCAGCTTGCGGAACTCCTCTTCGAGCGACTCGGCAGACTCGGCTGCTTCGTCGAGCGCTTCGGCCAGATCGAGTGTCGGCGACTCGGTCTCGTCGAGTTCGTCTCCTAGATCGCCAGTTACGATCCCGGCGCGGCGCGCTTCGATCGAGTAGCCCTCGGCGCTGCGCGTGATGTCTTGGGTGATGATGTCGATACGGCGAGCCATGTCGGTGTACGACATGCCTCTGCGAGTCCAGTCGGCCAGGATCTTCTCGCCGTCGAGATTCGCGTCGTTGAGCAGCTTGACCGCGTCGGCTCCCTTGATGAACTCTTCGGACGACTTCTCCAGTTCCTTGCGAAAGTCGTCGAACGCATCGGCGCTCTCGTCGACGACGTCGAGCATGTCGTCGAACTGCCCCTCGGTAATGCGACCCGCGAGCCGCGCCTCGACGAGAGCTTCGGCGACCTTCAACTCGGCTTCGGTCAACTCGTCGAAGTTCGCTCGCAGACTTTCGCCCGCGCTCCCAACAGTCGTGAACCGCCGCTGCATGTTCTGGAACTCGTCTGACCCGTTCTCTGCGGCAGCAGCGACGTCGTCCATTGAGATCCCGAGTTCATCGAACAGCGGCAGTACGTCTCTGTCCATCGCCATACCGAGCGCAAGGTTCGACCCGACGAACTCCCCGATCGGACGCGTCGCATCATCGGCTTCGTCGCCGACGTCTTCGATCGACGCAGCGAGTTCGGTCATGCGGTCGATCATGGTCGCAGCGGGATCGTTCGCGGCCTTGAACTCTTCGGTCAGAGCTTCCTGGCGGTCCTTCGCTCTGCGGGACTCTTCGCCTAGCTTGCCGAAGGCGTAGAGCAGACCGCCTACTGCGAGTGCGATCTGACCGATCGGGCCGGACGCTACGACGAGCGCTGCGAGCGCCGCTGCTGCGAGTTTGATCGGCCGCGGTAGCGCCTTGAACGCTGCGACCATCGAGCGCGCGCCTTCCATCATCGTCATGACGATCGGTAGAGCCTTCAGACCGATCGACACGAGCGCTTCCTGCGCCTCCGCTAATCTCTGCCGGAACTTGAATCCCGCCGTCTCGGACACGACGCTGAACGCCGTGTCGAGCGTGCCAGTCGTATCGGTCATGCTTGCGAAGATCGCTTCGGTCGTTGCGACGTTCGCGCCCATAAGGTCCATGACGCCGGACAGCGCTCGAACGTTGCCGAAGACAGAAGCAGAGGCGGCGGCGTTGCCGTCGAACTCTTCAGCGAGAGTCTGGAGCGTTGCGAGTAGGCCTTCGTCCTTGATCTGTTGGCGCAGCCCTTCAGACGACAGGCCCATGCCGGTGAGAGCTTCCTCGGCTTGCTTCGTAGGTCGAAGCAGAGACGACAGGATGCCGCGAACCTGTGTCGCTGCCTCGGCGGCGTTCGTACCGGTACGAGAGAGAGCGGCGAACGCTGCGCCGACTTCGTCGAACCGGACACCCATCGCCGAAGCGATCGGGAGCACGCGACCCATCGATCCTGCGAGTTCAGACGCTTCGAGCTTGCCTTCTCGAACGGCGGCGGTCAGCACGTCGGTCGCCTGGACGGCCGAGATGTTTTGCTCGCCGTAAGCGTTCAATGCCGACGTGGCAAGGTCAGCGATCTGCTCGACGTCGCCGAGACCGACAGCGGCCGCCTTCGCTGACGCTTCGAGAGTCTCCATCGCAGTCGCGCCTCGCAGACCAGCCGACTGGATGAAGAACATCGCGTCGGCGAGCTTCGCGGGTGCCTGCGCGGTCGAGCCTGCGAGCGCCTTGACCGAGTCTTTCATTGCGTCGACTTCGTCCCCGGCGATGCCGACCAGCGACTCGATCTTCGTCATCGAGTCGTCGAAGTCCGTCGCAGCTTTGATCGCTGCGCCGCCGACGGCGATCATGCCGAGCGCGAGAGGGCCCGACGCTGCTCGTGCAGCAGTAAGCGCTGCCTTGGCAAACTGCTTCGATTGAAGCTGCGCCTTCGCCATCCCGAGCGTGTACTGCTTCGTGTTAGCAGTGACGATCGTGTTGATGCGAGCGACTGTCGTGCCTGCGCTCATTACTTCCTAGCCTTCGCTCGTTGGGCGGCTTGCTCTCGCTCTGAGTGCTCGATCCTGTAGAGGGCGATCCACTCGGTCAGTTCCTCGGACGACATGCGGGCGAGTAGCTCGCCGACAGTCATCCCCAGATCTCGGGCGAGGCGGAAGTAGAACCGGCGCTCGGGGTTACCGCCCGAGAAGCCTAAGAGTCTTTTCCCGCCTCGTTGACCCGATCCTCGGTCATGCCCGACTGCTCGAAGCACAATGTCCAAAGTCGCTCGATCACGGTCGCGCTCTTGTCCATCAGCGCTTCCATGTCGTCCTGCTCGAAGATCGGCTCGCCGGTTTCGGGGTCGACGATGCAACCCTGGAGCGTGCGCGCCCACATGCCGAGCACCTTGACGGCGTCGATCCCCTCGCCTTGCTGAGCGAGTTCCATCACTGCTGCGCGTGACTTCGCCGACATCGACTTGATGCCAACCGTCACGCCCCACTCCGGCACCTCGATCGTCTCGATCGGGGTATCGGCTGCGGAGAGAATCGCTGCTCGAAGATCGGTCATTGTGTGCTCCTGTCGTAGTTCCACCCGGCACGCTACTGGAGGGGAGAGCGTGCCGGGTGGAGGTCACGACTAGACGGTGCCTCGGGTGACTGCGCCGGTGACTTGAAAGTCAGCGGTGTAGGTCACGACGTCGCCGACGGGCGACGACAGCGAGTAATTCGTCAGGATGCAAGAGCCGGTGTACTTCGACTCGGAGGACACGCCGGTCGGCTGGTACTCGAAGTTGCGGCTGGCCGGTTCGGCTCCGCCCTTGAACGCGGCGTCGACGTCCTTGTCGTACATGCCGGAGATCGAGATCGTGGCGGACTCCAGCGAGACGATGTACGAGCGGGACGAGGCCCCGAACGCTGTCACCTCTGCGGTGTCGGTCGTCTCGGGGAAGTCGACGCTGTTGAGCGTGTCGCTGATGTCGGTAAGGACGTCCGCGTGGCTGTCGATCTTGAAGACCGCAGATTTGCCGGTGCTGAATGATGGCATGTTGTGCTCCTCCTAGAAGCGTGCGAACGACACCATGAAGGTGATCGCTCCGGACGAGCCTGCGGTGCTGGCCGTGACCCGCAGGTATCGGTTGACAGTGCCGGTCACGGCCGACAGTTGAGAAGTGATGGTCGACGCGCCGACGGCGGTGAACGAGATCAGGTCAGCCCATGACGAGTTGTTTGCTGAGTGCTGGACCTTAATCGTCGTCGCGCCACCGCCGACGGTGTTCGTCGGAACGTGAAGCACAGCGGCCCCGCCGTTGGCGCTCGACGCGCCGTTGTCGACCGACGACAGGGCACCGAGCGAACCGTGCGCGATCGACGCGCCGGTCGTCAGTTGCACGGCCGACGCGACGCCGAACTCGACATTGTTCGCCGGGTCGGCGGAGCACTGAAAGTCGGCGGTGAGCGAGTTCACGTCAGCGACCGGTGTCGCCATCGTGTAGCTCGTCTCGTTCGCTCGGGCGATGACCGCCCGGTTGCCGATCGTGCCGCCTTCGATCGCGACGGTCAGGACCGGGTGGGTCGCCGAGCCGAGGATCGCCTCGAACTCTTTGTCGGAAGTGCCCGCGGTGTTCGTGGCGTCGATGAGGCCGCCGAACGAGAGCGTGCCGGACGCCTGCGAAGCGATGAACGATCGACTCGACGCGCCGTAGACGGTTGTCTCTGCGGTGTCCTGCGTGTGGGTCACGTCGGTCGAGTTCAGGTAGGCGCTCATATCGAACTCGTCGAGATAGACCTTTGAGCCCTTGCCGTGCTGGAACGTCGGCATCTGCTACTCCTCCTCGTCGACCGGAGCGGCCGCGGTCTTGCCTGCCGGGGCGAGATACCCGTCGTCAACGAGCCACTTGGCATCCTTGGCTGGCATGTCGATCGAGTCGCCTGGCTCGAAGCGCTTGTCGCCGACTTCGATCCCGGCGTCGCCGCTAGGGCCTCCGGTGACTTCGTAGCGTGGCATCTGGTCTCCCTGAGCATGGGTGTCCCCCATCAGGGAGGCCACCGGGGCACGAGGCGACTGAGCGCACTATCGGGGAGTGTACGAGACGAGCGCGTGCCGGTCTATGGAGAGCGCCGCTTTGTCGACAAACCGTCTAGCGGCGTTCTAAGCGCCTCTAACGCTGTCGCAAAACGCAGAAGCCTCGTAGCCGCTCGAAGCGACTACGAGGCTGACTACGGGCTTCGAGAGCCGTCTAGCGGCTCGTCAGACCTCGACGCTGCTGACGATGCTCGCCTTGGTCGGGCGAGAGAACGTGCCGAACGACTCGTCGTCGCTCCACTCGGCGGCGTCGACTCGTGCGACGAACTCGACGACGTCGCCCTTGTCGGGGACCGGAATGTCGCTGGGGACGCTGCCCCAGAGCTTGAACGAGCCAGCGTCGCTGTCGACGCGGAGCATCATCTTCCACGTCGAGCCGAACTGGCTCTCCTTGAGCTTCGAGCCGAGCACGGTGGCGACGATCTTGTGGCGACCGTCGAGCAGTTCGGCGGGAACGGCGATCCACTCGATGTCGGCTTCGATCTCGGCCTCGACCTTGCGAGCGGCTTCGTCTCGATGGATCTTCACGACGAGAGCGTGCTGGCGCTCGCTCGGGTAGCCCTTCCACTCCAGGCACCTGCGAACGATGTCTTTGACGATGTAGTGGTCGGCGCAGGCTTCGACCGCTGCGGCGAAGTCCTCGTTGGCGTCGAGGTACTCGTCGAAGTCCTTGCGGTTCTGGGCGCGGCGCATCTCGTTCTCGCGGGTCTGCGCTGCGATGCGAGCCTTCTTGGCGCGGTTCTTCGCGCCCTTGTCTTCCCACTGCAGGTAGTGGCTTGCGCAGATGTGGCCGATGGCGACGTGCTCGCCCGACTCGTGCTTCCAGATCGAGCCGTGGTTCCAGCCTGCGCCGCAGAGGACGCAGGCACCGCGCTCGTTGCCCTTCTTGGTCGTGCGGCTCCAGCGAACCTCGGTACCCCACTCGCCGCCGAAGTAGGCGTCGAGTGCTTGGTGGTCGGCGCTGTACGCCTCCTGCATATCTTCGTTGTGCCCGATGTAGCAGACCCCGACGAACGTGTAGTCGTTCGGGTCGAGATCGTCCGAGAGGCTGTGGTGGTGGTGAATGGCTTGGTTCTGCATGTTCGCAGTCTACGCCGCTCTCGCGACTGTTATCAACACTTGTCGGGGATATTCACTTTGCGACAGCGCGGGCACATGACTCGAAACGGCGCATTGACGAGTTCTGCGAGCAGCTTCCCGCAGTCGACGCAACGAAGTTCGTCAGGCCATCTCGACTCGACGTCGTCGCCGTAAGGGTCAGGAGACCTCACGGCTGATCAGGAAGTTGACGACGTGGAGCATCCTGTCTTGATCGTCGCGGTCGAGCGCGAACGGCGACTGCACCGGATCGGCGAGCAGGTAGCGCGTCGAGTTGATCGACTCGTTGTCGATCAGGCAGAGCGCAACCCATACGTCGGTGCAGAGCGCTTCGGACGTCGAGTACGCAGCGGCGCGTGCGACGACCTGTAGGCCGCGAGTCTCGACAGGCGGCGCGGAGTTCGTTCCGAATACGAGTTCGGGCGCGGTGCCTCCGGTCTCGTACAGCGCGACGCAAGTGTCGGGCGTGTCGGGGCGGCGACCGAGGAACAGGTTGGTGCCGAGCGTGAGATTCTGCGCAGGGATCGTCGCCGCTGCGAGATGCGTGCCGATGTCGTCGAGGAAAGCCATCAGCGGATGCCCTTCGCTGCTCGTATCGACTGGGCGATGATCTTCTCGGCTCGCTTGCCGACTTGGTTCGACGGATATTCGAGATACTTCGGTCCGCGGCCCTGGCCGGGTGCGACCGGACTGCCGCCCATCGACTTCGGCGGGTGCGACAGGTTCAGATCTTCGTGCTGGACGAGAGCGTAGGGAGCGGCGGGCCCGCCGTAGGCGATCTCGCCCTCGACGTCACCGTCGCCCGTGTTCTTGACGGACGTGCGCTGCGAGCGTGACAGAGCGCCCGTATCGAACGGGACTAGCTCGTCTGCTCGTGCGCCGATCTCCAGCAGGATCTGACCGACGCCGAGTCGAACGCCGTTGGCGACCGCGCGTTGCTGCGCGGCTGCGACCTTCTGGAAGTTCGACGTCACGAGACTCATCGGTCAACTCTCCCGACGAATACGACCTGCCCTACCTGCCCGTGCGGGTCGCTGACGGTCTCGACAGCGATGATCGGGCGAGTGCCGGACACCGGAGCAGGCAGCGTGATCTGGTCGCCCGTGTCGATCGTCAGCGTGCGATCTGGAATGAAGACCTTGTACTCAACTCGAACGTCGGCGTTGACCCCGGCTGGCTGGTCGAGCGTTCGTTCGATGTAGCAGTCATAGGTCGTAGCGTCGCCCGTGAACGTCGCTTCGCCGTAGTTGTTGAGCGTCGACGTCGTGCGCGTCTGAACAGTCTGCGGAGTCATGTTGACTCGCAGGGCCGTGGAAAACACGTCGGACGAAGCTGCGCCGGTCACAGTTCGAGGTCGTTGTCGTCACCAGCGTCGGCTCGTGCTTTGCCAGCGCCGTAGTCGGCCGTGTTCGCAAACTGCGCAGACGTGAAGAACGGGTCGACGCGGTCGGCGTTGTCGCGGTCGATCTGCTTGTCTGAGATCGAGATACCACCCGCATACGGAACCGGCACGAGATTCTCGCGCCCAGCGAGCACTCGAAGCTGCTCGGCCTGCGTGCGAGCGTTGTCGGCCTTCTGCGACATATTGACCTTCATGTCGCCGATGGCCTGGTCAGCGAGTCGGCTGAACTTCGAGGCGATCGCAAGCATCACGCGGTAGGCGACGGTGTAGAGGTCCGTCGTCGCTGTATCGGAGCCGGTGACCTGTGAGTTCGTCCACGCGATCTCTTCGTCGCTGACGAGTTGGTCGTTGGTGTCGGTATCGCCGACGAGGAACCGGATCGAGTCGCGTGCGTTCGTTGCCGGGTCGCCTGAGTAGGTCCACGTCATGTCGACATCCTATGCCACGACGTCGAGTACGTCAGCAGAGACACGCAACAGCCCGCCCGGTAAGGAGTGAACCGAGCGGGCTGTTGGTGTTGGGTGTGGGATCTACCCGAGGCGTCAGGCGACGCAGTTCGAGAAGAAGTACCCGAGGGCGCTGGAGACGACCTTGAAGTCCCAGGCGCTCTGGATCTCCAGGCGGTCAGCGCGGAGGTGGTCCATGCGGAACCGGCTGACGCTCGTCGAGGTGCCGATGCCGCCAGAGTTGGCGAGACCGGTCCACGAGAAGTTGTAGCCAGCGGACGGCTGCATGAGACCGGCGTTGGCCGGGACGTAGGCGAGCAGCATGTCCTTGTCGCCGATCTGGCTGTAGGACGCGGTCGCGCCCTCGTCAGCGGTGTTCACGATCGAACCCATGACGTACAGCTCGTCAAGGCCGAGGACCCGAGCGATCAGGTCGGTGGTCATCGACTCGCTGGTCGTGTACTTGTACCGCTCGACGATGTCGGCGTGGTTCTTCAGGATGCTGAAGACCGCGTAGGAGCAGACGCCGACGTTCGGACGGTAGCCCGTGTTGGTGAGCACGGTGTTGATACCGGTCTGCACGTCGCCGATCGGGTCCGAGCCGGACGCTGCCGACCAGAGGGTCGACGGGGTGGTGTCGGTGCCCCAGATCGAGGTGCCGAAGTAGTTGGTCGCCCAGTCGCGCTCCTGACGGATCAGCATCTGCTGGGCCAGGAAGCGAGTCGCGTCCTGATCCATGTTGAGCGGAGCGTCAGCGTTCGCGCGGGTCTGGTCGCCAATGTCCTTGTGCAGCGCCCAGACGTTGGCCGAATAGCTGTCGGTCGACAAGCCGTAGCCCGACCCGGCCGACTCGGTGCCGTCGGCGCGGTACTGGACCTCGTCGCGGAAGAAGTCGTCCTGGGTGTAGGTGAAGAACTTGTCGGACTGCTTGCTCACCGGGACCGAGGGGAACACCTTGCCAGCGACGAAGTGATCCGCCTCTTGCATGTAGGCGACCGAGATGCCGGTGAGGATGGCGTCGACGTGGACGTCGGATTGAGTTGGCTGAGGCATCAGGCGGCCCTCCCGTTACTGATGTTGATGAGTGCGGTCTGGAGCGTGCCAGCAGCGCCAGCGGTGACGGCTTGACCGGCGTTGTAGACGGTGGTCTCGGTGCCCTGAACGACCGGCTGCGCCTGGCCATCGGCGGAGGTGCCGATGATGTCGCCAGCGGCGAGGGTCGCGTCGGCGGACACCTTCGAGAGACCGAAGACGCACACGGTGGCGCTCTCGCCCGAGGCCGGAGCGTTCTGGAGAACGCCGATCGGGACGTCGGTGACAGCGGAGCAGACGTTGACGGTCGACTCGCTGGCGAGCTTCACGAAGTAGTACTGCTTGCTGGACAGGTCAGCGGCAGCGGTAAGCGTGCCGATGCAGATTTGCGGGGACTCGTATGCCATGAGCCTCAGCCCTTTCCGCCGACGTATTCGGCGTAGAGGTCGGGACGATCGGCAGCAACAGCAGCGATCGCCGAGTGGATGTTCTTCGCCTTGCCCTCAGCGACGAGGCCCTTGGCGAGGGTTTCAATGGTGGACAGGGCGTCGCCGTCGCCGGGGGCGTCGGTGCCGAGTTCCTTGGTGACGTCCGCTTCGGCGAACGCGATCTGGCAAGCGTCGAAGACGGCGGCCACGGCGGCGTGCTGCTCGTCGTCGAGCGAGCGCAGCACCGGGACGAAGTCGTCGGTCATGCCGGGAACCTGATCCCACTCGGCAACCTTGGCGGCGGCCTTCTCGATCTCGGCGGTTTCGGCGAGCGCGTCACGCTCGGCAGCAGCCTTCTCGAAGTGGGCGGTCATGTCAGTGAGGGCCTTGCGCAGATCGCCGAGTTCCTTCGCCAACGCTTCGTCAGCGACCGGAACTTCGTCGACCGGCTCGGCCACGTGGGTGTCTTCCACGGGGTCCATCTCCTGGTCGGTGATTAGGTCGGCGAACGCGTCGGAGATCGGGTCGTCGGCTTTCATGACGAGCCAGCCCTCGACGAGCGACGCGGGGTGGTCGACACCGCTGACTTCGTCGAGTTCGAGATCTACGAGTTGATGCGCTTGCACGCCGCCGATTGTATGCAGCAATCTCGACGCTGTCAGTAGAGGAACTATTCCGCGGCTGCGTTCGTTGTCTCGGCGAGTGTCGGGCCGCGACGGTAGACGAGCGATCCTGTCTGCTCAGGCAATACGCGATCGTGGTGCATCTGTCCTGATGCAATGACTAACGGTATGCGATCAGGAAAGGCTGCGCAGCGCGCGGCTGGTCGCAGATGAACGCATGTCAGACAGTTACTCATCGACGACCACCTTGATTGCTTCGTCGCGGAATACAACCATCTCGGGTACTTGTCCGTTGTCGAGTCGAAGCACCTGCGCGTCGAAACCTTGGTCGAGCATGACTTCTCGCTGCATCAAGTTCGTGCGGTACTGCGGGTTGGCTTCGCGCCAGATCTTGCGAAGTCTCTCGACTAGTTCATCGTCGATCGGACCTATCTGTTCTGCAAACGTGCCGCCTTGAGAGATGGCTACGCCATCGAGCGACGCACCGGCAGGCTTCGTCGCTGCGAGGAACCGTTCGACTCCGTCTTCGCCGAACTCTTCGAGAGTCTCGATGTAGGCCGAATACAAGTTTGCGCGCGTCACGGCAGCGTCGGTTGCGTCGGCGACCTTTGCGACGTCGAGCACAACTTCGAGTCGCTCGCCTTGGCTGATGTATGCGTACCCCTCGTCAGCGAAATAGTGGCCCGCCCCCATCAGACCACCGTTGCCTGTATTCGATCCGAGTTCTGCAAGTTTGAAGCCGTCATCTCGAATCGCCTGCGCGTTGCGAGACGTCGTACCGTGGAACATCGGACGGTCCCACGCAGATCGGCTCAGGATCGTCTCAGCTTGCGATCGAGTAACTGTCGGGCCACTTGATCGGCGAGGAAGTGACGCGGGTCGAGTGCGAGGTCGAGGTGCGCGTGACGTCGTCGGATTGATTGGCGCGATCCAGCCGTCGGCGAACTCGTAGCGGAACGGATCTTCGATCGTTCCGGCCCCGCCGCGGACTGGTGCTTTGTCGATCGTCGGCACGACACGAGTCTTGCATCGACAGTTCGGATGAGCGGGAGGGTTACCGGAGCCACCCTGCCACGAGAAGTCCAACGAGAGTGGCACGCGAGTACCGCCGAGCGGCACGCAGATGTCGCAGACGTCGAACGGACCAGTCACCCACTCCTTCTGCGAGTCGGGAGCGACGACGCCCGAGTCGAGCAGCAGTTGGTTCTGGTATTGGATGCCTGCGTTCTGCGCGTAGGCGATCTCGGTGCGAGCGATCGCTCGGGCGCGTGACCGGCGCAGCTTGTCGGCGTAGCGCTCCATTGCGCGATCTGCGAGCCGCATCGCGTTGCGGGGACTCTGACCTGCGGCGATCTGCTCGAACGCGACAGCGTTGCCGTGGTTGATCACGGCGGTCGTGTAGCGGTTCGTGAGCCCGCGCGTGTGGCCGACGTAACGCGCGGCGAGATCTGCACCCGTCGGTCGTGTCGGCGAGATCTCGTTGAGGATGGCGTAGATCGTCTGCGAGGTCTGCTGCGACGTCAAACCGGTGACGGTGCGACCAGTCGTGAACGATTGCGACACGGTGAACGAATCAGCGACGGCGGTCTCGATCGACGTGCGTACGGTCGTCGTGAGATCTGCCAGGATCGACTCGGATCGGAAGCGTGCGTAGACGCGGCCTGCGGCGTTCGGGTCGGCGCGGTCAAACGATTCCAGTGTTGGTCCCCACACCACGACGGGGTCGGTGTTCTTGCGCAACTCGGCGGCGGACCGTAGCCGAACCGGCGACCGCAGTTTGGCGAGGCGCTCGTTAACGTCTCGACGCTGCTGCTCGGCTGCGTCCTCCGTGCCGGACTGGAAGGCCGAGAAGATCGGACGCTGGAGCACGTCGGGGTCGTCGTCGACCAGAGCGGCGATCCTGGCCGTCAGGATCTCGATCGTGACTCGGTCGTAGATGTAGTCGACGACCAGATCGGTCGGAATCGCCTCGGCGATCTTGCCGACGATCGTTGCGAGCGTTCGTTCGGCTCCGTACAGCTTGTCGGAATCGACAGGCCGGAACTCGGGGCGGTGGTTCTTGTAGATCTCGCCAGAGTCACGGTCGCCGAGGTCGACTCGGATCGGAGCCATCAGTCGACTTCGGCTTCGTCCTCGTTCGGCAAGCCGCCGATCTCGCGCAGGTAATCGTCGAGTCCTTCGTCGGGGATTAGCGCGCCCGACGTGGCGAGACGGCTGACGTAGTTCGAGATCGTGTCGAGATCTGGTGCGCGTGGAGCGGTGTAGGCGATCGTCGGTGCGAGCGCGGGGTCGACGCCGTTGATGCGCATGAGGCGAGGCACGGCATACGAGTTGAGCACGTCGGCGATGTTTGCGAGGTAGGCCGTGATTGAGTCTTGGAACAGTTCAATCTTCGAGACGCTTAGAGCCTGCGCGCCGATCCGGTCGTGGCCGACGAGCAGGAAGTCGGCGAGCATCGTCATTGCGATGCGCGTGTCGTACCGGCCGATGATCTGGTTCGTGTCGAACTGACGGCGACCGCCTGTCGACATGAGTTTGATGTCGTAGGCAAGGTTGCCGGTCTCGTGGTCGTAGGCGAGCGGGAAGACGAGACCCTCTTGCTCGTCTCGACGAATGTTGCGAACGATCTCTTTGATCGCCGTCAGCGCTTGGGTCTCTGCGGACGTCGCCGAGTCAGAGAGAAGCTGCGGCGGGACGAACGCAACCGGCATGCCTGCCAGGTCCCGCTCGACGCCGATGGCTTCGATCTCGGTGATGCGCTTCTGGTAGTACCACGAGACGTAGGCGGAGCGCAGGATCGACCGGCCCTGAGGGTTGTTGAGTCGAGTCGTGGTTCGGAACAGCAGCGACTTCTCGATCGGGATGAACACGTTGGTGCCAGCGTTCGGGTCCTGCTGGATCGCGCCCTCGATGCCGCCGTGGTTGTCGAGTCGCCATTCGGTGATCGTGTCCTGCGCTCGCACGGGGAGCTTGCGCCAACCGATTCGGCCGTCGTCGAACTTCGACGAGGTGCCGTCGTCCTGTAGTCCGTTGCGGCGCTTGTAGACGATCTCGTGAAGCGAGTAGCCGTACACGAGGAACCCGAGAACGGACGAGACGAAGTCCTCCCACGAGGTGCTCATGTCGGACATGCACGAGGCGACGAACTCGGCTTCGTCGATCGCGGCCTGGTCGTCAGCGTCGGCGGGCTGGACGGTCCACTCGACAGATCGGAACAGCATCTCGATCGAAGCGAGCGTCGCGCCGATGACAGGATGGTTCTCGGCCATCTCGCGGTAGATCGCCATGCCGCCGCGACCCTGTAACTGTCGCAGGAAGTCTTCGGTGATCTGTCCGGCGTTCACGGAAAGGCCAGCGGAGCCGACCTCTGCGAAGTCGGTCGACGTCGCCTTCTGCTTCTTGACCGGCGTGGTCCGGTTCGCCGTCTTGTTCTGCGCCACGGTCGGCAGCCTACTCGCTGGCCGGGGTCAGGGATAGATCTGCCTCGACTCGACGAGCTTTGCCGCCGATCGAGTAGCCGCGGAGCTGTCCCGCCTTGACGAGATCCCAGGCCCACGATTCCCACACAACTCCCATGAACGGGGTCTCGGCTGGGAACTCGACCTTGCGGATCTCTTCGCCGGGGAGCGAGAGCGACGTCTGGATCGGCATCGGCCAGGTCAGAATCTCGACCATCTCGCCCGCGGCCTTCTCGGAGTGCTGGAGGAAGATCGTCCGGTCGCCGGAGCGCACCCAGTCCCAGATCGCCTTCTGGAGCGTGTCGGAGTCGATGAACTCGCCGTGGCCATCGAGTCGTCCTGGGACGTAGACCGGGCCGAGCGTGTAGCGCTCTTCTGCTTTGGCGAAGGGGACGACGGCGTGGAGCGCTGCGAGCTTCTCGGTCGTGTCGCCGGTCGTGTACGGCGGAGCGAAGCCGAGCGCTTCGAGTCGGTCTTCGATGACGCTGCGAGCCAGGTCGACCATGTCGTCGGTCGACTTGTTCGTGAGTTGGTGCGCGGCGATCAACTGCTCGGGCGTCAGCCCGTCGAGCGAGCGTGCGAACGACTCGATCTGGGCGAGACGTTCTTCGGCGTCGGCCTCCGTGTCGTAGCAGCCGAACCGTCGACCGCGGCCCTCGGAGTAGACACAGAACCGGCCGCCCTCTTCGACGATCTCTTTGCGCAACTCGTAGCCGTAGCCCTTCTCTTCGTCGTCGTAGCCGTAGCCCGACTCGATCTCGACATCGACTTCGGCGAGCAGCGGCTTCCACGCGTTGCAGACGTATCCGGCTCGGACCGCGGCACCGAACTTGAGGCACGCGCCGATCTTGTAATACTTGCAGTTGTCGCAGCGACGCTGACCCTCGGCTGGTCGATACGCCTCGGGGAGCGCGTGCGGGATCGGCTCGCCATCGGGGTAGCTGATGTGGGCCTTCTCGGTTTGCATGTTCTTCCTCGTCGAGAGCGGATGGGCTTCGGGGAGCAGGTCGGTGTCGAACTTGCCACCGGGGAAGCGTCCGGTGCGTACTGCTTGCAGGAACGTGTTGACCCGTGCGTAGGCCCACTGGTCGGACGAGCCGACGCCGGGACGAACTGACGACGGGTTCGTGTTGTACGCGCCGACGCCACGCTCGAAGACAGCGGTCAGCATTCGCAGGTTCACGCGCTTCGACGCGGTGCCGCCGTGCTTCTCGTTGTGCTCGTCGACCTTGCGTTCGAGAGCGTCGCGCACTCTGGCAGAGACGTCCTTCTCCAGACGGTCGCGGGTTCGAGCAGCCCAGTTCATTGCGTTCATTCGATCGTCGCCGAGCGAGCCACCCCAGAGCAGCCACGCAACCTGTCCCGGTGTCGGTCGTTCTGACTCGCCTCGCAGATAGGCGTTGGCCTTCGGCGACTCAAGGTCGACCTTATGTCGAGCGAACCACGCAGCCATGCGCGTCACTTTGTTCTCGG
>CALJUJ010000217.1 GCA_937975525.1 uncultured bacterium | reverse complement strand
CGCGACTGCCCCGTGATTCCGGAGGTGAACGTCACCGTGTATGGCACCCCCTCAACAAACCCGTCGTGGAAGATCGTCACTTCGTTGCCGGTGAAGGCGGCATGCGGCCGGACGTCGGTCGGAACGGGCGGCGGCTTTTCGCAGCCGCAGCCGGCTTCGGCGACAGGAACGGCGACAAATGCGATCAAGCTGGCGATGCCGGCAAGATAGGCGCAGATTCCAGGTTTCATGGGAACTCCCGTGCTTTTGGCGGCCGTTTTTCTCATCGTGCTGTGAGAGTACGGCGACGCGCCTGTGGCTGAAATCCGCCGATGGTCTGAATTTCGGCCCGAGTCCGTGGCAAACCTACGACTTTACGATCAAGCCGGTGTGCATCGATGTCGTTGTTGATGCTGCGAACGCAAGCCCGACGCGCGTCCGCCAATCGCTCGTTGCGTCCGCAATCGATCGCCGGAAGACCGCTGGATCAGGTCGAGCCCGAATCGGTGCCGGCACTGCTGGCGGCGGCACCTGGCCGGCTCCGCCAGGCCAGGGTCGCGGCTGTCGCCAGCACTAGGATCAGGATCCAACTGTCGCCGAAGCGGACGTAGGGAGTGAGCCCTTGCCGCGGCACGACCTTGGCCGTCGTGGTCTCGACAGCGTTGACTGGCAGCACGGCATACGGTGGGCCAAGGGGATCGCCGAAACCCGAAAGCCCACGCGCCGAAGCTCGCACCAGGTAGCGACGGGTCTCGACCGCTCGGAAGAGGGCCATGGCGAAGTGCTGCGCCGGCGCGGCGCCGGTGCCGTCGTCCATCCAAGAGTCATTCGACAGGTTGAGAAGTACGTCGGCACCGCCGCGAACCATCTCGTTGACGAGCGCCGGAAACAGAATCTCATAGCAGACGCAGGCACCGTAGGTTGTCGCCCCTGCCACCAGAGGGGTTGCTCGGCTCCCGTGCCGGTAGACGATCTCGCCCGGCTCGGCAGCGCGATTTCTGCCGCGGATGGGATCATACTCGCCGAACGGCAGCAGGTACTGCTTGTCGTACGCATCGACGATCGATCCCTGCGCGTCGAGAACGAAGATCGAATTGAAGGCGTCGCGTCCGGCGCCCCGGCGCGGCGCGCCGACGACGAGGCCGTCCTTGGCCCTGGTGGCGGTCCTTTGCATCTGTGCACGGAGCATCCCCTCCTGGTTCAGGTAGAAGCTGACCGCGTTCTCGGGCCAGACGATCAGGTCGAGGGGGTCGGCCTCGATGGTTGCGGTCAGCCGCGCGTACTTCGCAAGCGTGCTCCCGAAGTACGCTCTCTTCCAGCGGAACTGGTTGGGCACGCTCGCCTGCACCACGCCGATCGTACGCGTGGTCGACGCATCGCGCCGCGGCTCGAACCCAGAGACACGTATCGCGCCGAAAGCGGCCATCGCGACCAGCGCCAGCCCTGGGCCGACGAGCACGCTGCGCGCCGTCGTGCGCCGATCGTCGCGGCTTGCGAGCATTTCCGCCACGGCAACGCTCACGGTCACCATCACGAAGGAGACCAGGTAGGCGCCGCCGAGTTCGGACGCCTGGATCAGGTACAGATGGCGATACTGCGTGTGGGCGAGGAGCATCCACCCGAGGGACCAGACCCGCATCCATTCGCAGCAAACCCACAGCAGTGCGGCGAGCGGCGCACGCGCGGCGGGCGGCACGCTGGCGCGCAGCCGGGCGTAGGCCGCAACCATGAGCCCGCACATGATGCCCGGGTTGACGATATGCACAGCGAGAATGAACAGCCTCGCTTGCAGGAGATCGTAGCTGAAGTACTGCAGCGCTGCCTGCGGCGCCCAACTCGTGACCCACGAACCGATCACCACCGCGTAGATCGTCCCCGCCGCGTAGGCGGCGGCGAAGCCAGAGTGCCGAGCGGCGACGAGCAGCACGCCCGGAACGAACCATGCGAGAAGCGACCAATCCTCCGGTGGCGCGGAAAGGCTGAACAGTGCGCCCGCGAAAGCAGCGGCAACGAGAGGCGTCAGCGAGCGGCGCGCGCGTTCGCCAAGCGATCGGTGGGGGGCGGTGTCAGTCTCGTATGTCTCCGCTGGCTGTCGCTGAACCATCCCTGCCTTGGCCTCAATCGGTCATTCTCGGTTGTCCACGGATGCGCACCGATGCGCACATCGTGTTCGTGCAAATGCTTCTCACGGCCCCCGGGCGAATGCCGCGCACGATACGCGACGCCCGCGCGAATGACCATAAGGATTCTCCCGGAAGCTTCCGCGGCAGCCCTCCAACTGGCCGATCACAACAAGGGGGCGTCAAGATTTCGGCGCTTCTCCACCGTTGGGATGACTTTTCATCCGATGGCAGCACCGAAGAACGCACCCAAGACCGTGTTGTCGGACTTGGCAGGCGGGCTGCTGTGATCTTCCTGGGAGGCGGGAGATCGGTGGCGAAGGCGGAAGAGTACCTGCAACCAGGGGAGCGCGAGAATGATTCGCGTATTGATTTCGGATGACCATGCCATGTTTCGCGAAATGCTCGAGTTTGCTCTCGGGCGCGACCCGGAGATCGAGGTGGTCGGTCATGCGGGAGACGGACGCGAACTGGTGGAGCGGGTCGCGCGCTTGCATCCGGACATTGCCCTCGTGGACTATAAGATGCCGCTTGTGCGGAGTTTTCGCGGACTGATCGAGCGAATCTCTGGTGACGACTGCGATTGCCGGTCAATCGTCCTTTCCGGTTTCGAGAGCGACGATATCGCGCGTGCCGCGGCCGAAGGCGGGGCATGGGGCTACGTACTGAAGACGGCACGCGTCGATTCGGTCATCGCAGCGATAAAAGCGGTATCGAACGGAGCCGCGTGGGTCGACCCCTCGCTACCCAACCGCATCTTCGCCCTTTTCCAGCGCGAGGCCGAAATCGGACGAGGCAACGGTGGCACCGGGCTCGAGAACCTCACCCGCCGCGAGCGGGCGGTGCTCGGCGGAGTTGCCGACGGGCTGAGCAACCGAGCGATCGCCAGGAAGCTCTTCATCAGTGAGCCGACGGTGAAGACCCACTTGACTCACGTCTTTGCCAAGCTGAACGTTTCGAACCGACTCGCCGCCGCTCTCATCTTTTTCGGCAAGGACGAGCCTCGCTCCGAGAGCGCGCCTTGACTGCGTTGTCGTTCATCTAACCAGCTGGCTCGTGCAACGGGGAAGCGCGAGTCGCGCGGGCGGCCACGGATGACGGCGCGGCCGGCGCCGTGAAGGACCGTGACTCCAGGTTCGGCATCACCCTGCAATTGCGTGTGCCATGGGCGGCGGCGCTTCACTCGTGCGGCTCCCTGGTGGCGTCGCATCGCCGCGAGCCGCTGCGATCCCGGCCTGCACAGCCGCATCCAGGCTAGTAACTTGCCGGCGGCGGCAGAGGCTGGACGACGGCGGGCTCCTCAGGCGGCGTGTTCGCATGGTCCCCCAGCCGTTTCGGAAAAACAGCGACGAACACGCTGCCCGTTTCCGAATCCGACTGTGCCTTGAGATCGCCATGGAACTGTTGCTCGCAAAGGTTGCGGGCTATCCACAGTCCGAGACCGGTGCGGCGGCCGGGTCCCTTGGTCGGGTACAAGTCTCCGAAAACCCACGGGATGACGTCTTCCGGGATGCCTCCGGCGTAGTCCTGCACCGAAACTCGAACGAAGTCGTCCGTGGCTTCACAGCGGACTTCGATGCGGCCGACCTCGATGCCGCGGTCCTCGTAGGCGTCGATCGAGTTGGTGATCAGGTTGACGAGAATCTGATTGAACGGTCCCGGGTCGCCGTGCAGCACGGTGCCCGCGGGCTCTTCGGAGTAGTCGATCGAGCACGACGCCCGGCGCAGGCGATGGGCGAGTAGGAACGAGCTTTCCTCGACGATGGACCGCACGGTGAACTCGCCCACCGCTCCGCGGCGTTGCTCGCGGCCATGCGTCTTGACGCTGCGAATATAGCCAGCAGCCTTCTCCGCCCATTTGCCAGCCATTTCCGCAGTCGTCGACATTTCATCGGCGATCGCCCGGTGGTCCGACGGCAGCACTCGCGGATCTCCGATGGATTCTCGGTATTCGTTTGCCAGCTCGCGCAGGATCTTCATCGCGTTGAGCACCGCGCTGAGCGGCGTATTCATCTCGTGCGCGATACCGGCAGTGAGCCGACCAAGTGTCGCCAGGCGATCCGCACGCAACAGGCTGCTCTGACTCTGTTCGAGCTTCCCGTACGCATCGGTCAGGTTCGCCAGGGACTGGTTGAGCTGCGCATTCTTCTGATCGAGCTCCGCCGTACGTACTTTTACTTGCTGCTCCAGACTCTCATTGAGCTGTTCGAGGCTGCGGTTGAGGTCGTCGAGCCGGCCGAAGGCGAACGCCGTCGTCAGCCCGAGCGCGATCTGGCTTGCTGCAGACTTTAGGAAAGCGACGTCTTCCGAACCGTAGATGGTTCCTGCCATGCGTGGCCCGAGGGCCAACAGGCCGAGAAAGGAATCGCGCGTGCCGAGAGGCACGATGATTTCGGCCTCGAGGCGGTTGAGAAGGTCGAGCTCCTGGGTGGCGAACATCCGGTCGAGGTTGTGCCGCGCGATGACTTCCCCCGCCTCCAAGAGCACGAGGATCTCGGACGCAACAGGGACTGTCTGCGCCTCTTTGCCGCTTTCGGGTACGCTCGTGAAGGTCGACTCCCTGCGGACGAGGAAACGGCTTTCTCGCGGGCAAACGGTTTCGGCACAGAGCGCTTCGGCCTGTCGAGCCACCTCGCGGACCGTGCTCGGTGCCGCCAGGCGGTGGCTCAGCTCCGTCAGTTTCTCGCTCGGCACGTAGTTGAGCCGGAAAAAGATACGGTCGATCGCTTGCTGGATACGTGCCCGCAGCGGCGCGAGAAGAAACAACAGAAGCAGGTTGAGCAAGGCGAACAAGATGGGCGACCAATCGCTATTGCCGTGCTTCGGTGTCACCACCTCGATGCCGAACAAGAAGCCAAAGTACGCGAGGGCGACGACGCCAACGACCGTGAAGTACGCCAGGGCGCGACGCAGAAACACGTCGATCTCGAAGAGGTCCGTCTTCACGATGGCGTAGCCGAGGGACATGGGGAAGAGGAAGGCCGTGAGCCCAGCAGCGTTCACCGGGATTGTTCCTCCGAGAATCCCGGAAGCCAGCCAAAGAAACGTCGGCATGACGAAGCCGCAGGCCGCGCCGATCATTACGATGGCCACGCGCCGGCGCATCATCGACGAGCGGGTGTTGACGATCTCGTAGCTGATCGCCAGGAGAATGACGACGCCGCTGAGGCCGGCCCCAGCGACCGCGATGGAGTGGACGAACACGTAGGCTGTCGGATCGTTCAAGACGATCTGGTACACGGCCAGCAAGCATACGAACGGGCCATAGAGCATGGACAGCAGGAGGCGGCGATGCCGCGG
>CALJUJ010000216.1 GCA_937975525.1 uncultured bacterium | reverse complement strand
CTCGAGGAGTCCGCCGGGGAGGACGCAAGTGAAGCTCGCCCCCTTCATCATCGTGGCCACCGCCGCTCTTTTGCCACGCTACGTCGACGCCCAAGCCGCGCCTCGCGATCCTTACTCGTGCTACCGAGCGAAGACGGGCGACAGCGGCATCCGCTTCACGGCGAAGTTCACCGACCCCCTGCGATCGGGGATCCACCTCGACGACGCATTCGGTGAGACGACTTTCGGCGTCCGCAAACTCGAATGGGCCTGCACCGCTGCCGCTGTGGGCCAGGGAAGCGTCGCCGACCCCGATTCAGGTTTCCTCGGCTACCGCCTGCGACGCATCCGCAAGCGCTGCGCACCAGGGGCCTTCAACGAGCTCGCATCCTGCACCAGGGACGAGAACTGTGCCGGCGCTCCATGCGTCCCGGCGCCACCTTTCGATCGAACCAATGCCAGCAACCGCGCGGTCCACCTCGTGGACGCATTCGGCACGGCGCGCATGGACCTGCTGCGGCCCGACATCCTGCTCGTTCCGGCGTCGCACGCGCCGGCGAACGCGGGAGCGCCACTTCCGGACCCCGGAGCGGCGCCGGCGGAACAACGCGAGCTCGATTCCTACACCTGTTACCGGGCAAACCCGACGAGGAAGGTTTGCGCGTCCGATGCCCCGTTCAACCCGAACGGGTACTGCGCCAGGGACTCCGATTGCGCAACGCCGCCCGACTTCGCAGATCTCGTCAGCGACGCGTGCAGGCCGGCGCCGAGACACGACCGATCCACATCGGTGTATACGGCCGACTCGGTGGCCGGGGCGAGGACGTATCGGCTGCCGCGGACTTCACACGTCTGCTCCGCGGCCGACAAGGACGGGGAAGGCATGGTCGACGATCGTGCCCGCATGTCGTGCTACGTCGCGCGCGAAACGCGGCGCTGCCGCGCCGGCACGAACAACGAGTTCGCCGCCTGCCGGAGAGATGTGGACTGCGGCCCCGCGCAGAGCCCGGGGAGTTGCGTGCGCGATGCCAAGTTCGACCAGAAGGACCCGGACCATCGCAACCTGTTCTTCAACGACGGGCTCGATTTCCTGGCTTCGGCGAACGTGAGCATCGACCATCATCGCCTCGACCTGGTGCGTCCGGCGATCTTCTGCACTCCCGCCTGCGAGCTCCCTCCACGTGAGGTCGCGCTGTCCCCGTTCGTCGTCCAGGCAGCGTCGGTCGGCATCAGCAGCACGCAAGAAGCGACGCGAGGATTGGATGTCGACGGCGACCCGGCCACGTGTGCACCGCTGATCCCGGGGGTCTGCGATCCCGCCGCGAACGCAAGCGACGGCGTCGACAACGCCCTGACGGGGCTCGCAGGAGCTCTCAACCAGGCCTTGGGAGCCGCCCTTGCCCAACGCGGCCTCGTGCTCCTGTTCGAGCTCGACTCGTTCGTCGACGGGCCCGTCGACGTGCGCGCGGTTCTCGTCGCACCCGACCCCAACGACGCTTCCTGTGATATCCAGAACCCCAACTCGCCCTGCACGTTCATTGCATCCGCCAGCAGCTTGACGGCCGATCTCGACGACGGCTGCCGCGGCGTCGTCCGAACCGCGGTGCCCGTAACTCTGACCGGCACCGGATACCCGGGCGAGGCAAAGGTCACGGGGCAGGCGGTCGGTAGCGAGATCGAGATCGTACTGCCGATCGGAGTCGATGGTGTCGTCTTGAAGCTCCGCGACGTCATCGTCGATGCGGTGCTCGCTCACGACACGCAGCTGATCTCCGCCGTCGGCGGTATCCTGGGCGGGGAGTAACGGTGGCTGACTTGTTCGATTGAGCCGAGGCGACGCCCGCCGATCTGGTGATCGGCGGCGAAGAGGCTGTTTCGATCGCGCTGACCGTGACGGCTGCTCCTACGGTCGTCGTCACCGTAGAACCGAGACCGGGGTTCAGCGGAGGCTTTCGAGGCTGCTCGGTAGGCCCCGTTTACACGGATCGCAACGGTCTTCGAACGCTCTTGGCCTTGGCCTTCCCGGCACTACTCATCCGGCTTCGTCGGACCAAAGGGGTCGTAGTCTCTTTTGTAACGATTCGCGCATGGTTGGTGGCCCGTAAACAGAACTCAGCCTCTCCTCGGACCTCACCCCCTTCGCGCGACTCATTCTCGAACCAG
>CALJUJ010000215.1 GCA_937975525.1 uncultured bacterium | reverse complement strand
AATCTGGCGAACCGGGCAGAAACGGGGACAGTCCTCATGGTGCGCAAGCACCCTCCGGGCCGCTACGCAGCCATGGGGACTGTCCCCGTCTCGCCGCGACGGAAATCAGGCTGAGCCACGCCTTCCTTGACGCTCGTCGCGTTCGAGCGCTAACGCGTGGTCATGCGGCGCGCAGCCCTCGGGGGCCTGTTCCTTCTGTCGATCGTCCTGGCTCTCGGGATCGTCGAGATCGGCTTGCGGCTGCAGCAGCCCACCGGCCCGGTCTACGACCTCCAGCTTCACGGCATCGGCAGCGTCCCGTCCGAAGTGCTCAATCTCGAGCACTCGGCGCGCGAGGATTGGCTTCTCGCCGATCCGGAGACCTACGGCGAGCACGCGGGGCACCGGTATACCGTGCGCTACGACGCGGACGGCGTTCGTATCGATGCCGCGCGCCGCGTCGACGGCGGGCAGGGCGCGGTGTTGCTGCTCGGCGACTCGTTCGTCGAGGGGTACGACGACGCGAACACGCTGTCGGCGCACGTTGCGCGTGTCCTCGCGGAGTCGGGGCGGGCGCGCGCGGTGCTCAACGCGGGGGCGTCCTCGTACTCGCCGCTCATCTACACGGTGCAGGCGAAGCGACTGATTCCGGTATGGGCGCCGGCGTGGGTGGTCGTGGTGCTCGACGAGACCGATCTCGGCGACGACTGGCTGCGCTATCGGTCCCTCGCCGTGCGCAACCTGCAGGGCGACCTGGTGGCGGTGCGTAGCTCGCCGGCGCATCGCGCCTATGCCGCCGGCTTTCTCGCCCTCAAGAACGACCCGCCGTTGCTCTACCTCGAACGCTTCCTGCGCAGGGTCGCGCTGGCGCGTTGGAGTGCGCCGACCGCGGCCGGCAGGACGGCGCTGAATGCGATCGACCCGCTGGTGTTCGCCCGCGACACGGCCGCCGGCGCGGCGGCGCGCCACGCCGAGCCGCTCGCGGCCTTGCGGCGC
Organism: uncultured bacterium; assembly: GCA_937975525.1. Taxonomy (GTDB): domain Bacteria; phylum Desulfobacterota; class Binatia; order HRBIN30; family HRBIN30; genus CALJUJ01. Next base: position 3,976 of record CALJUJ010000215.1, on the reverse strand, counting down.
AATGTCGACGAGCTGGTGCAGACCTTGATCGCGCTGCACGGGGATCGGCAGCGAATCCTGCTCGTCGTCCACCCGCACCTCCAGCATCTCCAGCCCGACGCCGAAGGTCGGTCGTGGAATCGCTTCGTCGCCACGGTGGCGAAGGAGGTGGCTGCGCGCCACGGCGTCGGCTTTTTCGATGCCCTCCCGCCGCTGCGCGACGAGGTCGGGGACACCCCCGAGCGCTACTACTGGAACGGCGACATGCACTTCCGATTTCGCGGGCTGCGCGCCTACGGCGAGATCCTCGGCGCGGAGATCGCCGCGCGCATGAGCCGCCTCGAGTAGCTGTCGCTACGCGCCGGCGGGCGCCGGGTCGTGGCGGGTGGCGGCGGCGAGCGCGCAGAGTACGAGAAACATCACCCAACCGAGGGAGGTGCCGGCGCAGAAGACCGATTTGGTGAGGCTGCTGAACAGGAGCCACAGCAGCGACAGGAAGATCGCCTCGCCCGTGGCCGGCTCGCGTGCGATCACCGACCAGGCCTGCCGGGTGGCCCGCGCCGCGACCCAGAGCAGCAGGCCGAGGCCGGCGATGCCGAGCGTGTTGAGGACCTCGAGATAGCCGTTGTGCGCGGTGTAGGCGTCCCAGCCCACCGACTGAATCAGGTACTCGGCGCGCTGGTTGCCCGCGACCCAGAACGCGTCGTAGCCCTCGCCGAGAATGGGGTGGAGGTACACGTTCTCGAGGATGGCCTCCCACAGTGGCGTGCGGCCGGTCAGGGTCATGTTGCGACCGAGGTTCTCCTGCAGGAACGGATCGACGTCGAGCGGCTGCCAGTTCCAGAACCAGAACAGGGTCAGCAGCGGCGGAATGGGGGCGAGGCTGAGCTTGATCGCCGTCGGTCCGGGGGCGCGGACGCCGATCCAGACCAGGAACACGAGCGCGGCGCCGAGGATCTCCGTCACCGAATCACTGCGCCAGAGCAGGAACGCCGCGAGCAGCACGACGGCTCCCGCGAGCGCCCGCCGTCGCGCCGATCCCATGGATTCGCCGAGCACGGGCAGCCAGAAGGCGAGCGCGAATACCGCGGTGCTGCCGAGCTCGCTCTTGTGACGAAAGACGCCGGCCCAGGCGCCGCCTTCGGCGTGGATCGCCACCTGCGGATAGGCGACGACCCAGAGCACCGACAGCAACAACGTGATCGGCAGCAAGCCGCGCAGGAAGACGACGACGCGGCGCGCGTCGGCGCGGTCGGTGGTCGCCCACCAGGCGAGCAGCAGGAGGCCGGCGAAATGTCCGGCGCGCACGAGCGTCAGGCGCGGCGACGTCGACCACGTGAGCGAGGCGAACGCGTACGTCACCAGCAGCACCATCGGCAGCTGCTGCTCGAAGACGTCGAGCAGCTTGTCGCGATGCCGCCATAGGCCGAGGGCGGCGGCGACGTAGAGGCTGCCGAGCACGAGCCGCCGGATCAGGTTGCCGCGCAGCGGCAGCGCCAGCGGATCGTCGGAGTCGGGCCGGATGAAGGCCGGGTCGACGACGACCAGGAAGACCATGGCCGCGAACAAGGGCAGCAGCGTCGGGCGGATGAGGTCCGACCACGCGTCCGGCCCGGGCGCGGGCGGCGCCGGCGGGGTCGGTGCCGGTGCGGAGGGCGTGGGCCCGTCGGGCGGCGGGGGCGCCGTGGTGGGCTCGGTGGGGGGTCTCGGGGATCAGCGCGGCTCGAAGGGCGGGAACTTCCCGGCTCCGAGAGCCATGCCGAACCAGACGATGTTCTGCTCGTAGTAGTCGGCCCGGGCGCCCCATAGCCCGTCCTTGTAGGCGGCGTCGAGTTGCGTGCGCGCCTGGGTCGCCGCTGCTCGGTGGAAGAGCAGCAGCGCCGGGTACAGGCTGCCGAACAAGGCCAGCGGCTCCGGGCCACTGATGCGCGGAATCGCGGCGGGCGAAACTTCGCGCGGGAGGGTCCCGTTGAGCTCGAGGTAGCGCGCGAGCCACGACTGCGCCGCGAGATAGCGCTTGGCCTCGTCGGTGCGGTCCCACACGTAGTCGATGGCGAGGTTCCAGTAGACACGGTAGGCGTCGTGCCCGAACTGGCCGCTCAGCGAGCCGTCGATGCCGCCGAGCGAGAGCGTGCCGTCGCTGCGCGACACCGACATCCAGTCGGGCGGCAGGCCGGTGACGGGTAGGGCCGTGTCGAGTAGCGTGTACGTCGTCGACGCCAGCGCCTTCCACGGGTGCTCGGGGTCGAGGCTCGCCAATCGGCGGAGAAAGGCGGGCGAGTAGTAGGAGAGATTCAAGGGGACCGGGTCGTAGTCGCGCGCCCAGCGTCCCGGCAGCAGGTACCAGCGTCCGGCGATCTCGTCGACTTCTTCCTCCCAGATCGCCTTGGCGATCTCCCGTGCGCGCCCCTCGTAGTCGGGGACGTTCCATTTCTGTGAGGCGACGAACAAGGAGAGCGCGAGGATCACGTCGGCGTCGGAGGCGGTGTTGGCGTCGACCACGCCCCAGCCGCCATCTTCGAGCGCGCCCCACTTCCAGGCGGGCAGCACCGAACCCTCGCGCTCGAGATTGCCATCGGTCCAGGCGAGCACGCGCTCGAAGACGTTGCGGTCGTCGACCCAAACCGCGCGCAGCAGGGCGTAGGCCTGGCCTTCGGAGGTGGTGATGCCCGGGGCCACCGCGAAATCGATGACCCGGCCATCCTTCTGGATGTACTTCTCGACGTAGGCCGCCCAGCTCTCGCGCTCCCAGCCGTGAGCCGCGGGGGCGAGGGTCGCGAGGGCTGCGCAGGCGCCGGCGAGCATGCCGTAGAATCCCATTTGGTCTTTTGCTCTAGCGTAATCGTGTGCTTTAATACATGACGTTCTGGCATGTGTTGGGGGCCAGAAGGAAGGTAACTTCCAACGGCTGGAGGTATACGTCCAGTGGTGGTCCCGTCCGCCCGCAAATTGTTCCGGACCTATGTGGTCCTGCTCGCGTTGATCGCCTTGTCGGCGCTCGCCGTGCAGGCCCTCGTGCACGGCTCCCAGCGCCGCGCCGATGCCCCGTGGCTGGCCGACGACGACGCGGCCGGGACGGCCGTGTCGTTCCGTGGGCCCGATCCGCGAACCCTCCTCGGCGCTGGCGACGCGCGCGGGAGCGCTCTGTACTACGGCCCGCTCGCCGCCGGTGAGTGCCTGCCACCGATCGACGTCGTCGGCTTTCGTCCGCGGTTCGAGTTCCATGGCGCCGGTGTCGTCTTCAATACGGGTTTCGAAGACGACGGAGCGCTGCAGGTGATCGCCAGCAGCAAGTCCTTGCCGGAGCGCTTCGCCGAGCGCGTGACCTACGTGCAGGTGTGTTTTCCCTCGGGCGTCGATCACACGCAGTATCTCTGGATCGAGGCGCGTCGTGCCGGTGCCGCGGCAAGTCCCTTTCTCGGGCGTCCGCGGATTCCGCCGCCGCCGCTGACCCGGGTGCCGGCCCGGGTCGTCGTCAACACGAGCCGGGGCGGCGCCGCCTACCTCGCCGTCGGCGGACAGGAAGTGTTCAGCTCCGTCGGCCGCGAGTGCGTCGTTCGCATTTCCGACGAGCGGCCGATCGTCATCGAGCTCGGCGAGCTCGGCGAGGACTGGAAGTTCGTCCCGCGCGAGACGCTGCGCGTCGCGGGCGGCGAGATCGATCGCGAGCCTGAACGTGTTCGCTGGGCGCACTTTCGCGTGCATCTGCCCGAAGGCGGAACGCGGGCACGCCTCAGTCTCACAGCGGAGCCGGAGGCTTAGGGGGACATCATGTCGAGCTCGCTCCTGGTGATTCTCGCGGGGGTCGCCGTCGTCGCCGCAGTGCTGTCCGCAGCGTTCTCGGCGCCGCGGCGGGGCGGCTGGCCAGCGGCCGTGATCGTCGGCGCTCTGGTCGTCGGCGGCCTGTGGCTGTTCGCCGACGCGATCGTCGGCGCGGAGATCTTCGCCGGCGAATCGCTCGTCGTGCAGCTCGCCGCGATCGTCAGCCTGATCTTCG
>CALJUJ010000214.1 GCA_937975525.1 uncultured bacterium | reverse complement strand
GCCGCCGAAGGCTACGCCAGCAAGCGCGTCAACGAGGCCGAGGGCGAAGTCAGCGCCTTCAACGCGCTCCTCGCCGAGTACGAGAAGGCGCCCGCCGTCACCCGCAAGCGCCTCTACCTCGAGACGATGGCCGACGTCCTACCCGAGGTGCGGCGCAAGGTGATCGTCGACGCCGGAGCCGAAGGGCTGCTGCCCCTCCTCCATCTCGGCGAGCGCAGCCCCGCAGGAGAAACTCGATGAGCCCCGCCAACAACTTGCTCGTCATCGCCCTCGTCCTGGTCGGCGTGGTCGTGTGGAGCTCCGCCTACACGCTGCGTGAAACGCAGCAGGCGATCATCACGCAGTTCGGCAAGCCCGTCGGCGAGCCGGTGAAGGACGCCGGCCTGCACTTCAAGCTGCCGCTCGCGCAGGTCGTCAATCGGATCGACAAGCACATTCTGGAGTGGGACGGACAGCGCACCGAGATGCCGACACGCGACAAGCTCTACATCTCGGTCGACATGTTCGCGCGCTGGCGCATCACCGAGCCGCTGGAATACTTCCGGCGCCTGCGCGACGAGCGTAGCGCCCAATCCCGCCTCGACGACATCCTCGGCAGCGAGACGCGCAACGCCGTCGCGAAGCACGACCTGATCGAGCTCATCCGCACGACCCAGGGCCGCAAGCCGACGCTCGACGAAACACTGGAGGAGATCAGCCAGGCGGTCGGGCGCATCGGCGTGCTGCAGCCGATCCGCAAGGGCCGCAAGAAGATCGAGGAGGAGATCCGCGAGGCGGCGCGCTCGAAGCTCGCCGAGTTCGGCATCGAGTTGCTCGACGTGCGCTTCAAGCGCGTCAACTACAACCCCAGCGTCGTCGAGAAGATCTACGAGCGCATGATCTCCGAGCGCCAACAGATCGCGTCAAGGTTCCGCTCCGAGGGCGAAGGCGAAGCGGCGAAGATCATCGGCGACAAGGAGCGCGACCTCAGCGTCATCCAGTCGGAGGCCTACCGTCGCGTGCAGGAGATCCGCGGCGCCGCCGACGCCCAGGCCACGGCGATCTACGCCGGCGCCTACGCCAGCAGCCCCGCGGCACAGAATCTGTACGCCTTCGTAAAGACGATGGAAACCTACCGCCGGGTCATCGGCACGGAGGATACCGTGGTGTTCTCGACGGAAGGCGACCTGTTCCGCTTCCTCAACGACGAGACCGGTGGCGCTCGCCCTGAGTGAAGCCGGCGCTACAGCGACAGCGTCATCTCGAGAAAGCCGTAGTCGAGGTCGTCTCCGCCGGAGAATGAGGCCTCGACGGCGCCGCCGCCGAAGGCGTGGCCGTAGTACAGGGAGACCTTGGCGTGCGCGCTGATCACCTGCGTCACCGAGACGTCGACGAGATTCGCCACGACACCGCGCCCGCGCGCCGGGAAGCCGCCGAAACCGAAGACCGCCTCCGACTGGGTGGCACCGCCACCGGCGTACACCAGGTCGTCGTCGTCGGCGACGCGCAGGTGGTGGTAGTCGATCCGCAGCGTGCCGCCCGACCACGGGGCGAGAAGAAGCTGCACGAAGGTGTCCTGGTTGTTCATCAAGTTGAAGAACGGCGTCTGCGCATAGAGCCGCGCCGTCGGTAGCGCCTCGAAGAACGTATCGTGGTCGCCGTCGGCGGGGTCGTCATCGCCCGACCCGCGAAACCAACCGACCCGCAGCCAGGGCTTGCCGGGGAGGTCGGGGCGCCGGTAGCCGCCCTCGATCGCCAATGCCCAGGCGCGATGGTCGAGCGACTCCCACTCGCCGAACTGGCCGGCGACCCAGACGAGAACGTCGAGCTCTCCGCCCGCGAGCGGAGTGATGCGCGCGAAGTTCGCGCCCACCGTGTGGATGCGGATGTCGTCGTCGTCGGCCCGACGCACGTCGATGCCGCGGTTGTCGGTGGCCACCAGGTCGCGACCGTCGGCGTAGTGCAGGTAGAAGAGCCGGGCGTCGCTGCGCGGCAGCCAGTCAGGCTCGGTCGCGGTCAGCGCTCCGTAGACGACGTAGATGTCGTCGATGTGCTTGTTGGCGCTGATGTTGAATCCGCCTGCGGTCGGCAAGCCGCCGGCGACGGTCGCGTTCCAGGGGCCGCTCTGCCACTGCGCGGCGCCGCCGTCGAAGCTGCGGCCGACGTGGGTGAACTCGAACGCGCCGAGGAGCCGCTGCGATACGCGCATCTTTTTGATCCACGCCAGGCTGGGATCGACGGCCTGGGTCTCGCGGCCGGCGTTGAAGATGCACCGACCGCCGCGCACGGAGAACACGGGCAGTGCCGCGATCCGCCAGGCGAGCCAGGCCTGCCGCAGATGCAGCTCACGTTGGGTGCGATCGCGGGTACTGGCGAAGTAGGCCGCGCCCGGACCGAGGCCGGCGGAGTCGTCGGGAAGATCGAAAATCCCGACCTCCTGCCCCTCGACGGTGACCTCGACCGGCCCGCGTGCGATGCTCGCACCGAAGCGCAGGGCGTTGGCCACGAACGCGTAATCCGCATCGCGCCCGTCGCCTGGATCGAACCAGTCGACGAGCTCGACGCGCAGGCGATCGCTGAGAATGGGTCGCACGGTGGCGCCGCCGACCTCCCAGGTCGGGCCGGCCGCGAAGGCGGACGAGGCAGCGATGCAGCCGCAAGCGGCGAGCGTCGTGAACAGACGTTGGGTGGCGGTCATGGATTCCTCCTCCTTCCCCTTCCGTCGCCAGAGCGACCGGGGGCACGTAGTGGCGCATCGTCGTCGGCGGCGCGCTCGACGAGATCGGCGAGCGTGGTCTTGACGAACAGCGACTCGAGCTGTGCGCGCTGAACGCGCCATGGCTCGTGCAGAGCGCACGGGTGCTCGTTGTCGCAAGCGGGCAGCCCGAGGACGCAGCTGGCGAAGATCTCGTCGCCGTGGACGCTGCGGACGATGTCGAGCAGCGTGATCTGCGAGGCCGGGCGCGCCAGCGACACGCCCCCGGCGGGGCCACGCTGCGAGCCCAGGATACCGGCCTGGACCATCTCCTTGAGGACTTTGGCCAGGAACGGAAACGGGACGTCGAGGTCCTCGGCGATGCGGCGGGTGGACATGAAGTCGCCGGCGGCCAGGCGTGCCGACGCGACGTAGAGCGCAGCGCGAATGGCGTAGGTGCTGGTGTTGCTCAAGATGCCCATGGCGAGGTTGCGGCCCGTGCGTGTGCGTACGTCCCGAGCGCCGACGAGTCAAAGCGACTGCATCAGCTCGTCTCCAAGCGCGCAAACAGGGCACAGAGGTTCTCCAGGAGTGCCTGCGGCCGGCGTTGAATGTGGAAGTGGCGGCGGCTGAACATCCGCGGGAAGTGCTCGCGCGCCTGGCGATCGATCGCAAAGGCGTGGGTGACGATGCCGCGCTGGTGACCGGTTTCGATCGCATGCTTCACATCGCATTCGCCGTAGCGCCCTTCGTAGCGATCGTAGTCGCACGGACGACCATCGGTGATCAGAATCACCACCTTGCGAGCGGCGGCCTCCCGCGCCAGGAGCTCGTGAGCGTGTCGCAGGGCCGGGCCGATCCGGGTGTAGCCATCGGCAACGACGGCGCCGAGGCGGGCGCGTGACCCGGCCCATCCTTCGCCGAATCCCTTGATGCGGTCGAAGCGACATTGACGCCGTGTGTTCGAGCTGAACCCGGCGACGGCGAAGCGTTCGACGAACTCGTCGAGCACTTCGCCTACACAGAGGATCGTGTCGCGAATGGTATCGAGCACCCGCACGCCGTCGATCCAGGCGTCCGTCGAGAAGCTCTGATCCATCAGAATGAGCGCGGCGACGTCGTGCAGAGCGCGGCGGCGGTCGACGTAGAGGCGTTCGCTCGGCGTCTGTCCACCGCGGCGCTCGACTTCGGCGACGACGACCGCATCGATGTCGAGTTCGGGCCCGAAGGGCTCGCGGCGGCGCGCCAGCCATCGGTTGGCGAACGCGGCGAAGCGCCGCTTGAGGTCGTCGACGAGGAGATGGTTGCGTTGGCGTGCGTCGGCGAGCCACGCCGCGTCGGTCGTGGTGGCCACACGCTCCTGCACGCGACACCACGCCTCGCGACGACGCCGGGCGCGGAAGTCCCACTCGGGATAGGGGATGCCGGCTGCGTCGCCGCCATCGGCAATGTCGAGGGAGAGCCCGTCCAACACGAGATCGCTGCGATAGATCGATCGTGGCCGTTCGCGGCTGCGAACGACGTGACGCATATCGATCTCGTCCAGCGCCTCGGCATGCTCCTCGAGCTCGTCGCTGGCGTCGGTCTTGCGGTCGAGTCCCTGGTATTCCTCGATGGTCTCGACCTTCTCGAACGTGTGCAGCGGCATGTCGGCCGCCGCGGGTTGGTCGCCATCGCCGTCGTGGACCTGCACGTCGAGCTGCCCGTCTCCTTCGATCTCCGTGAGCTCCGCGGTATCCCGTTCCGCGGGGCCACCGTCCACGGGGGCGCCCTCGCCATCGGAGCTCTCGTGCGGCGCCCCCTGCGGCAAGCCGAGGTAGCGTGCCAGCGCCGGCTCGCCGACGTGTGCCGTCAGGCAGTCGAGGCGCAGCCCCAGGCCGGGAAGCCGGTCGATCTCTGGAGCGAGGCGGCGCAGCAGCGTCCGATGGTCGGGGGCGTCGACCCGGGTGCGCAGGGCGAGAGCGGCGAGCGCCGTCTTGACCCGATAGAGCTCGCGGTTGAGCTCGCGGCTGGGAGCGAGCTCGAGCGACGGCGGCAGGAAAATCCGCTCGGTGCCACAGAGTGCGGTTCGGGTCGTCGCGAACAGGTCGACGCGGCGGCCCGCAAGCATCTGTGCCAACAGGAAGAGCGGCTGACGCATCTCTTCGAGCTGCACCCGAGCCGCGCGCCGCGCTGCACCGCGGCTACCGTCGGCGACGCGTAGCACCACGTTGCGTGCACCGCGAAAGAGCCCCTCTTCCCAATCCCAGATCGCCATCGGTTCACAGGGTGAGA
>CALJUJ010000213.1 GCA_937975525.1 uncultured bacterium | reverse complement strand
AGTGCAGCGCGAGTACCAACGCCTCGGCCGCGAGTACCGCGCCTTCAATCGAGATCTGAAGGCGCTGCTGGAGCTACCGGCGGAGACGGCCGACGGGCATCGGGTGCAGCTCTCGGCGAACGTCGGCCTGCTCGGCGACGTTCGGCTGGCACGCATGCAGGGCGCCGAGGGCGTCGGGCTGTACCGCACTGAGGTGCCGTTCCTGTCGCACCGCGACTTCCTCACCGAAGAGGAGCAGTACGATCTCTACCGGCGGGTCGTCGCGGAGATGGAGGGTCGCACCGTGACCGTGCGGACGCTCGACCTCGGAGCCGACAAGTATCCACGCTACTTCAACATTCCACGCGAAGAGAATCCCTACCTCGGCTGGCGATCGATCCGCATCTCGCTGCAGATGCCCGAGATCTTCAAGGTCCAGCTCCGCGCCATTTTGCGCGCGAGCGCCCACGGCCCGGTGCGCATCATGTTCCCGATGATCTCCAGCCTCGAGGAGATACGCCAGGTCAAGTGGCTACTCGCCGAGGCGCGCGAGGAGCTGTCCGCCTCGGGGCACGCCTTCGACGCGAACGTCCCCGTCGGGATGATGGTCGAGGTCCCGGCCGCGGTCTACCTGGCGCCGAAGCTGGCGCACGAAGTGGATTTCTTCAGCATCGGCACCAACGACCTGATCCAATACGTGCTCGCTGTCGACCGCAACAACCGCAAGGTCGGCACGATGTACGAACCGCTGCACCCGGCGGTTCTGCAGTGCATCGCCGCCGTGGTGGCCGCGGCGCGGGCCGCGGGCAAGCCGGTTTCACTGTGCGGTGAGATGGCCGGCGACCCGACCCATAGCCTGGTTCTCGTCGGTCTCGGGCTCCGCGATCTGAGCATGGGATCGTTCTTCATCCCCGCGATCAAACGCCTGATCCGCGCGGTGCGGTACGAGGACATTCGTTCTCTCGCCGACGAGGCGCTCGGGCTCGCCAGCGTCAACGAGGTCAAGTCGTGCGTCTTCGAGAAGATGCGCGCCCTCGGCGTCATCGACATCATCGAGGTCTACCACTGACCCGCAGCGGGCCGGCCGGGGCCCCGCAAGCGTCCGTCTTCCCTTGACAAACACAGGGTGCCGAACTCTAAGCGAGGCGTCGCCGCGGGCGCGACGAACCGGTGGAGCATGAGATCCCTCGCTTGGACGTGCGCCTTCGTGGCGGTCGTTGCAGCCGGCGGCTGTCGCGACGGCCAGCCTGCGGAGAAGACGCTCGGCAGCGGCGAGCGCGACATGATCGAGCGCCGGGTGCGGCGCTACTTCAAGAAAGTGGTCGACCTTCCCGACGACGTCACTCTGCGGCTCGTCGACCTCACGCCGACGGACGCCCCGGGGTTGCTGCAGGCCGATCTCGAGATCGCCAATGGGGTAGGCAGCCGTCGCGTTCCGCTCGTGATCTCGCGCAACGGACGCCATCTCGTGCAAGGCCGCTTGGCGGATCTGACGGTCGACCCGTACGCGGCTGCCATGAGCCAGATCGCCCTCGCCGATCGGCCGACGCGGGGCGACGAGGACGCTCCGGTGACGGTCGTCGCCTACGTAGACTTTCAGTGCCCCTTTTGTGCGCGCGCCTATCGGACGCTGGTCGATTCGGTGTTGCCGAGCTACGGCGAACGCGTGCGTTTGGTGGTGAATCACTTCCCGCTCGCCGCCGTGCACCCCTGGGCCGAGACGGCGGCGATCGGCGCGGCTTGCGTGCACGAGCTCGAACCGGAAGCGTTCTGGCCCCTTGCCGACCGCTTGTTTCGCGAGCAGCCGTTACTCGACGTCGACGGGGTCGGCGATCTGCTGACGGCCATGGCCCGCGAGGCGGGTGTCGACGGAGATCTCTTCGCACGCTGCGTGGACGGCGAGGCCGGCTCGGCGCTGGTGGAGGCGGACGAGGAGGAGGGGCGCCGACTCGGGGTGCGCTCGACGCCGACCGTCTTCGTCAACGGACGCAAGCTCGAAGGAGCGCGCCCCGTCGAAGAGTTCAAGGCGGCGATCGACACCGCCCTGTGGGGTGCCTCGGGCACCGAAACCGCTGCATTCCCGTGACTGGGAAGCAGCGTCGAAAGGGCTCTAGAAGCCCTTTTCGGTTGACGAATTGGTTGAGGGAATGGTAGCGGGAAGCTCCCGTGAAAGACCGAGAGGAACGACGTACATGAGAGGACGGCCAACGACCATTCGCCCGGGGTTACTAGGATGCCTGCTGCTGAGTTTCGTCGCAGCAGGCTGCGGCGGCGATGCCGAGACCGTCGTGCGCCAGCCTCCGGCGCCCGGTGATCCTGGGCCCGAAGTGCGCGGCACCGTTCTCATGCCGCTCAGCGAACACGACGATTTACAACAGACCGGCGCCTCGTTCCTCAGCCAGTTGAGCGAATGGGCGGTTTCCACCGTCAACGCGCTCACCGGCGACGTCAGCGCCGTCGGCCGCAACGTGCTGGTCACCCTCGACCTGCGCCGCAACGACGGCTCGAGGCAGGAAATCGGCCGCGCCGTCACCGACGACGCCGGCGGCTTCGTCGGCCTGCGGCTCGCGAGCGGAACCTCCGTTGGCCTGCCCGATGCGCGCTACATGGTTTCCGTGGGTTCGGCTGCCGCCGGCAACCTGACCCGCGCCTACGTGTGCACTACCGGCAGCGGCAGCACCACCAACGTAGATTTTCGCAGCGAGGCGGTGGTGAGGCTGATCGACGCGACCGTCATCGAGTACGGAGACCGCGGCTGCGAGCTGCGCAGCTTCGCTCCGGGCGAGATCTGCGCGTTGCGCAACCGGGTGCATGCCCTCGAGGGCTTCGTCCCGGGTAGCGACGCAGCCACGCTGAATGCCAACGCCACCGAGATCGCCGCGGCCGACTTCGACACGCAGACGATGCTGCGCGAGGCGTGCGACATCTTCGAAGTGCCGACCCCGGCCAATTCGCCGACTCCCGTCAACACCTTCACGTTCACGCCGACCGAAGAGCCGACCGATACGCCGCTGCCGACGTTCACGCCGACGCAGACGCCGATCATCGACACGCCGACCCCCGTGTTCACCGCGACACCGACGGCGACCGCAGCCCCGCCGACGCCGACCGCGACCGCGACCCCCGAGGGACTGCAGGTCAACGTCAGCACCGGATTCGTCGACGGCGAGGGCAAAGTGTTCATCGACGTCGTCCTGGTGACCGGCGGCCTCGACGTCGGCGGCGTGCAGAACGACATCCTTTTCGACAACCGCATCGTCGACCTCGCCCGCACATCGAGTTGCTCGATCAATCCGGAGATCGGTGATCGCCTCGAGAATTGCGAGGAAGATCCGGAGTTCCTGACCGAGCCGTGCAAGACGCTCAGCCGCCAGCTGAGCCAGTGCGGCGACGATCCGCAGCCGCCGGGTTGCCCGGAGGATGCGACGTCGACGACGAGCCGCTTCCGCGGCATCATCGCAGCGACCGCGGTTCCCAACTCGAATCCCATCCCCGACACCGTCCTCTACACGTGCGAGTTCGACCTCGTCGATGCGGCTCTGCTGCCGGCGGTGCTGTCGAATCTGAACGTCGTCGTCTCCGACCCGATCGGCAACCGCCTCGATGACCCGCTCGCCGGGGACGGCCTCGCGACGACCAGCGCCGAAGTGGCCGTGGGCGTGGGTGCCGGCGACACCGCGGTCGACGTGACCGGAGCCGAGCTGTTCCCGAGCACCGGCTTCGTGCGGGCGCGCTCGCAGGTCGTCGGCTACACGGCCACCGCTGGCGCGGGGGTCACGACCCTCGCGCTCGACGAGCCTCTCGACGACGGACTCGTCGTCGGCGAATTGCTGATCCTGGTGGGGGCGCCCGACGTCGCGCCGACGCCCACGCCGACCGATACGCCCGAGCCGACGGCGACGAATACGCCGGAGCCGACGGCCACGGACACGCCCGCGCCGACGGCGCCGGATACCCCGATCCCGACCGAAACTCCG
>CALJUJ010000212.1 GCA_937975525.1 uncultured bacterium | reverse complement strand
GACCCTCCACGCGGGAGACGGCGCGGCGATCGTCGCGACCGACGACATCGAGCTCGCCAGCCATGGCGACAGCGAAGTCCTGCTCTTCGACCTCGCCTGAATGGGCGTGTGGAGGGCGCCGTCGACGAGCAAGAACCAGCATGACTCGAAGCAATCGCCCTTCCTTCGCCGCGGCGTTCCCACTAGGTTCGCGCTTCGCCCATGACGCCGCAGCGACCGACTCTCGCCACCAAGTTCTTCTACGGGATCGGCTCGATCGCCTACGGGGTGAAGGACAACGGCTTCAGCTTCTTTCTGCTGCTGTACTACAACCAGGTTCTCGGGCTGCCGGAGCGCCTCGTCGGCATCGGCATCATGGTGACGTTGCTTCTCGACGCCATCTCGGATCCCGTCATCGGGTACCTGTCGGACCATCTCGAGAGCCGCTGGGGACGGCGCCATCCCTTCATGTACGCGTCGGTGCTACCGGTGATGGTCGCGTACTACTTCCTCTGGAATCCCCCGGTCCAACTCGAAGGTTGGGCCTTGTTCGCCTACTTCCTGTGCATCGCGGTGACCGTACGCACGGTCATCACGTTGTACGAGATTCCGAGCTCGTCGCTGGTGGCCGAGCTCACCGACGACTACGACGAGCGCACCCAGATTCTCGGCCTGCGCTACTTCTTCGGCTGGTGGGGCGGCCTCGGCATGGCGCTGATCGCCTACGGACTTGTCCTGCAGCCCGACGTCACCCTTGCCGTCGGTGTTGTCAACCGGGACGGCTATCGCGCCTATGGAGCCTTTGCTGCGGCCGTGATGGGTGCGACGATCCTACTCTCCGCGCTCGGCACACACGGCCACATCCCGCACCTGCGACGCCGGCCGGTGCTGGTGCGATCGCTGCGCCAGACCCGCGACGAGTTGCGCGTCACGTTCGCCAATCCATCGTTTCGGGCGATTCTCGGCGGCGGCCTGTTCGCGGCGATGGCCTCCGGGCTGATGGCGTCGCTCAGCATCTATTTCAACACGTACTTTTGGGAGCTCGACTCGACGGAGATCTTGAAGATCGTCCTCGGCAACTTCGTCTCGGCGGCGGTGGCCCTGTTGGCAGCGCCGCGCCTGGGCCGTCGATTCGGGAAGAAGCCCGCGGCGCTGGCGGTCGCCGGCGCCGCGATCATCGTCGGCCCCCTTCCGGTCGTCGCCCGGCTGCTCGGCTTGTTTCCGGGCAACGACTCGGCGCTGCTGTTGCCCCTGCTGTTCGCCTTCAATGCGACCTCGGTGGCGCTGATCATCACCTTCAGCATTCTGGTCGCATCGATGATCGCCGACATCGTCGAGGACAGCGAAGTGACGACGGGACGGCGCTCGGAGGGCGTCTTCTTCGCGGCGAACAGCTTCGTGCAGAAGTCGGTATCGGGGACCGGAGTCTTTCTGTCGACGCTGCTGCTGCACCTGATCGGGTTCCCGATCGACGCCCAGCCGGGCGAGGTCGCTCCCGACGTCGTGCAGCGCCTGGGCCTGGTCTTCATCCCACTGGTCGGGGTTCTCTACCTGGTCGCGCTGTTGTTCTTGAGTCGCTACCGCATCAGTCGCGCCGGGCACACGACGAACGTCCAGCGTCTATCCACGGCGCCCTCGTCGGGTTAGCTTCGGCTTCGCCACGACTCGATTCGTGGTCCGGATTGCAACGTTCGCCAACATCACACGAGGAGGTGTTCCATGGCTGATTTCATGAAGCCCTACGAGGCACAGACGTACGCTGCGATGCGCATCGTCACGGGGTTGTTGTTCCTCTGGCACGGCACCAGCAAGCTACTCGGCTTTCCCGTGCCGGCGCCCGGCGAAGCGGCCGCCTTCGTCATCTACATCGCTGGGCCGATCGAGCTGTTCGGCGGGATCCTGGTGATGATCGGACTGTTCACGCGCTGGGCCGCGTTTCTGTGCAGCGGCCTGATGGCGGCGGCCTACTGGATGGCGCACGGACTCAACCACCTGTTTCCGCTGGTGAACCACGGTGAGCTCGCGGTCCTGTACTGCTTCGTCTTCCTGTTCATCGCGGCACGTGGTCCGGGGATCTGGAGCCTCGACGCGGGCCGCAGCTAGGGCGACGGCGGACCGCGTCGACGCGCCGCCCTGCGCAGCTTGTCATTGTGAGTTTTGTTCACTAGACTTGTACCGTCCGAGCTGCGCATGGCGAGCGCCTGACCGCCTCAGCGAAGGGTTGCTGCGGTCGTCTCCTTCCTCCGGCCCCGTGCGGGCTCCTCCGGCCGCTCGCGCGTCGCCGCCTCCCCTGGCGGCGCGCGAGCGGCCGGCCCACCTTTCCGTCCGCGCTCTTGTTTCGCCCCGCGCAGGCTCGTAATCCGGTGAGCCATGCACGCCCACGCGAACGCCCACGCCCAGATCGATCTCGCCCGCCTCGGGCAGCGCGGACCCCATCCGGTCGGAGTACGGTCGACGACGGTTGCCGATCCGGGCGACCGCGACCGCTCGCTGCCGATCGACGTTTGGTATCCAGCCCGCGAGACACACGCCGCTTCCGCTGCCGACGCGAGCCAATGGGCGGCGCATCCGTTTCACCAACCACATCGCGCCCTCGCCGACGCGGCTCCGAGCCCCGCGACCGCCCCGCTCGTGCTTTTCTCGCACGGCAACTCGGGGCCGCGGCCGCAGGCGACGTTTCTGACGACCCACCTGGCGAGCTGGGGTTTCGTCGTCGCCGCGCCGGACCACGTCGGCAACACCTTCGCGGAGATGCAGGGCATCGACGACGAACGACGCAAGGACGTGCATCGGGCAGCGCGCATTGCACGCCCGAGCGATCTGATCGCCACCCTCGACCATGTCGTCGCCCTCGCCGGCGCGCCGGATGGGCAACTGCCGCCGGTGCGTGCGGAGCGCGTCGCGGCCCTCGGCCACTCGTTCGGCGGGTGGACGGCGCTGAAGATGCCGGCCCGTGATCCGCGCGTCGGCGCCGTATGCGCCCTGGCACCGGCCGCGGAGCCGTTCGTCGGCAGGCGCGCTTTCGCGGAAGGCGATCTGCCGTTGCCACGCGCCACGCCGGCGCTGCTCGTCGCCGGCATGGAGGACGTTCTCGTCGAGCTCGAGGCGAGCGTTCTCTCCGTGTTCCGGCGTCTCGTCGACCCGCGTGCGGTGATCGGCATCGAGGGCGCCGACCACTTCCATTTCTGCGACGGAATCCCACT
>CALJUJ010000211.1 GCA_937975525.1 uncultured bacterium | reverse complement strand
GGTCGCCGCGCCGACGCCGACCCCGACGGCGACGCCGACGAATACGCCGACCAACACCCCGACGAGTACGCCGACGAACACCGCGACGCCGACGCGCACGCCGACCAACACGGCGACACCCACGCGCACGCCGACCAACACCCCGGCGCCGACGAACACACCGACGAACACGGCTACGTCGACACCAACCCGGACTCCGACCCACACACCCGTGCCGACCAACACGCCCACGCGCACGGCTACGGCCACAGCGACGAATACGCCCGTGCCGACCGCGACGCCGACCAACACCCCGGTGCCGACCGCCACGGCCACGGCCACGCAGACGAATACGCCGGCGAACACGCCGACGCCGACGTCGACCCCCGTCGGCACCCCGACGTGCCTGGTCGATCCGCTCGGCCCCGCCGAAGGCTACAACGCCTTCATCCTCGGCGACGTCGACGTCAGCGGCAGCGACATCGAGGGCAAGGTCGCCGTTTGCGGCGATGCGTCCTTCCAGAGCTACAGTGTGGGAAGCGCGGTCGTCGGCCTCGATGACGTCCTCGTCGTCGACGGCGCGCTGGACTTCGACACGGGCACGATCCACGGCAACGCCGTGTTCGGCACCACCGCGTCGCTCAACAACGTCAACTTCACCCAGGGCGGCAGTGCCTCCCAAGGCACACCGCTCGACTGCGCGGCGGCGACGACCGAGTTGACGACACGTTCGTCCGACCTCTGCTCGCTCCTGCCGAGCGGATCCACTTCGCTCATCGGCACGGTACTGACGTTCACCGGCGCCGAGACCGACAGCAACGTCTTCAAGGTGACGGCGGCCGACCTGGCTGCGGCGAACTCGCTGAAGATCGTCGTTCCGGCAGGGTCGACGGCGCTCATCAACGTGGTCGGCGACCCCGCCGCCATGACCAGCATGGGCTTCGACCTCGGAGCGCTGGACGCGAGCGACGTGCTCTACAATTTCTGCGACGCGACGACGCTGACCTTGTCCGGCGTTGGTGTCGAGGGAACGATCCTCGCGCCTCTTGCCGACGTCGCCTTCAACGGCGCGCAGATCGATGGCCAGCTCATCGCTGCATCACTCGAGGGCAACGGTCAGCTCAACACCTTCGATTTCGACGGTTGCGTCGGCATCCAGCCGCCGCCGGCTACGCCGACACCCACACCGCCGCCGGCAACGGCGACGAACACCCCGGCGCCGACGAACACGCCGGCTCCGACCAATACCGCGGCGCCCACGTCGACGCCGACCCACACGGCGCCGCCGACGGCAACGGGCACCGTGACGCCGACGCCGACGATCACCGCTACGCCGACGAACACGCCGGTATGCCTACCGTCGCCGCTCGCGGGGGCGCAGGACTACAACGCCTTCATCCTCGGCGACGTCGACGTCAGCGGCAGCGACATCGAAGGCAAGCTGGCCGTCTGTGGCGACGCCACGCTGTCGAACTACAATGTCGGCGGCACCGTCGTTGGACTCGACGACGTGCTGATCGTCGACGGCTCCCTGACGTTCACCAACGGCACCGTGCACGGGAACGCCCTGTACGGCACCACGGCGACGTTGGTCAGCGTCAATTTCAACAACGGCGGATCGCTCGCGCAGTCGCAGCCGCTCGACTGCCTGAACGAATCCACCGACCTGTTGGTGCGCTCGGCCGACCTGTGTGCGCTGTTGCCGAGTGGCTCGACCTCGCTGCAGTCGGGAACGCTGAAGTTCACCGGCAGCGACCCGGTGGCGAACGTGTTCAAGGTGACGTCGGCGGACCTCGCCGCGGCCACCAATCTGCAGATCGTGATCCCGGCCGGAGCTTCCGCGTTGATCAACGTCGTCGGCGACCCGGCAGCGATGACGAACATGGGCTTCGGCCTCGGCAGCACGACCGCCGACGACGTCCTCTACAACTTCTGCGACGCCACCGCGCTGACGCTGAGCGGTGTCGGGGTTCGCGGCAGCATCCTCGCTCCACAAGCGGACGTCTCGTTCGTCAGCGGCCAGCTCAACGGCACCCTCGTGGCGGCGTCGCTCACGGGCAACGGCCAGCTCCACGACCTGCCCTTTGCGGGCTGCGTCGGGGTGCAGCCGCCGCCCGCCACTCCGACAGCGACACCGCTGACTCCGACGCCAACGGCGCCGGCGCCGACGAACACGGCGGCTCCGACCAACACCCCGGCGCCGACGAATACGCCGGCTCCCACGAACACGCCGGCGCCGACGAACACCCCCGCGCCCACCGGGACGCCGACGGCGACGCCGTCGCCGACACCGACGCTGGATCTGAGCAGCTGCGAGGACGATCCGTTCTCCGTTGCCAGCCCCTACAACGTGTTCCTGTTCGGCGACGCCGACGTCGCCGGCAGCGACATCGAGGGCAACCTCGCCGTCGGCGGTAGCGCCACGCTGCAGGGCTATTCCGTCGGTATCGGCAACGCCGGGCTCACGACGGCGCTACTCGCGAACTTCGACCTCGACTTCGAGGCGGGCACCATCTACGGCGACGCCGTCGTCGGTGGAACCGCCGATCTCGCCGACAACGTCGATTTCGCCTACGGCGGAAGCCTCTTCTCGGCGACGCCGATCGACTTCACCACCGCTCACGCCACCGTGAGCACGCTGTGCAGCAACCTCGCTGCTCTGCCGGCGCCGACCGTGACCGGTTCGAACGTCGTCACCCTCAGCGGCACCGACCCGTTGTTCAACGCCTTCAAGATGAGTGCTGCGACGCTCGACGCGGCGACCAACCTCGTCTTCGACGTACCGCCCACCTCCTCGGTTCTGGTGATCGTCACGGGTACGCCGGTGGCGATGACGAACATGGGATTCGAGACCGGCGGCATCCCTGCCGGGCGCATCCTCTACACGATGTGCGATGCCCTGGAGCTGACCATCTCGGGTGCGGGTCCGCGCGGATCGATTCTGGCGCCGAACGCCGACGTCGATTTCAACGCCGGACTGCTCACGGGACAGTTGATCGCCAACTCCCTGAGCGGCAACGGCCAGGTGGATCTCGCTCCCTTCGAAGGCTGCCTGGAGCTACCGTAGTCTCCGACGCGGAGCCCCGAGCTTCGTAACCGGTCTCAACGACGAAGGGGCGAGGAGCGATACTCCTCGCCCCTTCGTCGTCGTTCCTGCCGATTCCGCAATCAGCCCGCGAGACGTCCTGCATCGAGGACCGGCACGTCACTCGCCGGCGCTCGTCCTTCCAGGTAGCGGCTGTAGACGTAGCCGAGGAAGCGTTCGACACCGTGGACGACGAACGTCGTCCGCAACGAGGGAAAGATCTCGAAAGCGTGTTGCGCGCCGGGAATCTCGGCGTAGGCGACGGGCTGCGACGAGAGCTTACGCAGATCGCTGTAGAAGTTTCGTGCTTCGGCGACCGGCACGAGGGTGTCCTTGTCCCCGTGAATCACGAAGAACGGCGGGGCATCGGCATGGACCCGACTCATCGGCGAGGCCTGGTCGTACGCCTCCTGCGCCTCGTGCAGCGCTGCCTTCATCACCCGCTTCTCGAGCAACTCGGCGAGGCCGCGATGACGGTAGACGTTGTGGCGATCGGTGAAATCGTACACGCCGTAGAACGGAACACAGGCGCGCACGCTGGTGTCGATGTTCTCGAAGCCGGGCTGCAGCAGCGGGTCGTTGGCCGTCAGCGCCACCAGCGAGGCCAGGTGCCCGCCGGCCGAGCCCCCGGTGGCGACCACGAAGTCCGGGTTGGCGCCGTACTCCGGCCCGTGCTCGTGGATCCACTGGATGGCCCGCTTCAAGTCGATCAGGTGATCCGGAAACGTGGCGTGGGGGCTGAGGCGGTAGTCGACACTCACGCAAACCCAGCCACGCGACGCCATCTGCATCATCAGCGGCAGCCCCTGCTCGTTCTTGCTCCCGAGGATCCATGCGCCACCGTGAATCTGCAGCAGCGTCGGGCAATCGCGAACCGCATCACGCCGCCGGTAGACGTCGAGCTTCAAGTTGATTCCAGCGACACGGCTGTAGACGATGTCGCGGAACTTCTCGACCTCGGGGTGCCGCACGGGGATCGGCACCAGCAGCTGCCGCCAATCGACCTCGGGGGCCATTCGCACCTGTACATCCGGCGCGATCTTGCCGTGGTAGTCGGGGCCGAGCGCTTCGAGCAGCGCGGCTTCGACGATGTGCTCCGCCTGACGAGCGCGAACGTAGCAGACCGCCAGCCCCGCCCACGACACCAAGGTGATGGCCAGGCCGAGCTGGCCGGGCCACGAATCCAGGGCGCCCAGCACCAAGAAACCGGCGACCAGGAGTGCCTGCCAGGCGATGTGGTGCAGCGCCAGTTCCGTGGTGAGCCAGCCGGCGAAGAAGCTCAGGGCCGACCGTCGCGGCCCCCCGTACACGGGAAAAAACGCGTTGTAGGTGAACCAGGCCCCGACCAAAGATCCCGTCAAGAACAGCCAGCCGACCATCGTTCGCCTACGACCTCTTCTCGGTGCTCTGGATCACTTCGTGGATCTCGAGCACGTTTGCGCCGGCGAACATCTCCGCCGGTGGGCGATTGCTGTGGGCGATCCGAAACGAATCGCTCTTGGTCCAGTTCCAGAAGTCCTGCTCCGACTCCCAGTAGGTCTGCACGAGGTAGTATCCCTGCTCGGGGGAATCCACCCAGGCGCCGGTGGCATGGTCGAAGCGGCGCTGCACCGGCCGCAGCACCAGGTTCTTGATGAACCCGGGCGACTGGTCGATCAGGTGCGCCCGCTTGCGAAAGCGCTCTTCGAAATCGCTTTCGTGACCGTCGGCGACGGGAATCCGATTGGTGACGACGAATGCCATGTTTCCTCCAGGGTCGTGGTGACGTTCGGGCACGGGGACAATCTGTTCCTGCGCTCGGTGGCCGCAGTGCGTGACGACGGCGTCGCACAACGCCGCTCTCCATGATCGCTGCGCCTGAGCGCCGGCGAACGAAGCGTCACACAACCATCGGCGCACTTCGAGCGGCAAGGCTTGCCACTCGGCCAGGTGGAGCTTGATTCCAACCGAGTCGAGCCTGCCGCGCCCCGGGCGGGGGAGTCATTCGAGCGAGGCTTCACGGGCGTCGCGGCCCCCCCATGCCCCCCGGCGTGCCCCCGTACGCCCCGCGGGCGGCGCCCC